>CAZRMA010000382.1:0-4234 GCA_964600655.1 uncultured Ignavibacteriaceae bacterium | reverse complement strand
GCGGGGGAGTTTTAAGAAAAGCAATTTTAAATTCATGGATAGAATTTAACCGCAAGTCACGCTACAAAGATGTAAAACTTTTTTATGATGTTGATCCGCAGAGTATAATTTGATAAATGTTATAATACATCTATTAGTTTCTGCATTGTTAAAATTGTTTTAGATACATTTTCCTTAAAATCATTCATATGACCAATTTCTATTTTAGCTTTTAATTCTTTAATTGCAATATTAAACATAGAAAATGTGCTCATATTGTTGCTTAAGGAAAATAAATTATGTTTTAAATTTAGTATAAGCGTCGATTGTTTTGCAGATAGTTTATCACTATAAAGCCGAAAAAGTTCGTCTATTTGATTAAATGCATTTGTATAACCATCTGAAAAAAAGTTAATTAAGTGATCCTCATTGATGATAGCTTCTATATAACTTGAGTCTATTTCCGTTGATGAAAATAAATTAATGTATTGACTAATCTTATTTTTCTTATCAATGTCATATTTCAATATTTCCCACCATTTTATCCAAAGTGAAGAATGTATATTCATATAATTACATACTGTAAAAAGAATATCAATTATTTGATTCGTAATAATATCTTCAAATTCTTTCCATTCTTTCTTTTCGTTTATTTTTATTGATCTTTCAACTAAATACAATGTTAATATTATACCAAAGACCGTTGCCGAAAGATTTATAAATAGATCTTCTATTCTTGGTGATTTCGAAATGATAAAATAAACTATTAGACTGGATAAAAAGATTATAAATAAAATAGGTAGGAGCCATTTGGGAATATAAAATTTACTTTTCATAGAAGCTTTTCTAAAAGATTAACAGAGAAAAATTAAATATTCCTAATATAAAATCAAAAATTAACATTCTTTTTTAGGACTATCTTATGATGTTGACCAGCAAAGTATTATTTAACTTCAGTCTTTGTCTTATTCTCGGCAACCTTTAAAGTAGTATAAACTCCCGAACTTATTCCGAGAAGTATAAGATTATTATCTCCTATCGGTGGAATCATTTGACTTATATTCAAATTAGCATTAGGCATATTATGAAGCACAGAAATTACAATATACATTCCGAAAATTACATTGAAAGCTACTGCTTGAAATCGAGGAATGCTGATGCCTTGTGCATCCGACAAGAGATCTACAATAAGATTTAAATTACCCCCATTTCCCCCTGTCGCTTTTTCTGATTTTGTAGTATCGGACAAATCTATTACACGTGCTGCCGCCGTTGTGCCAGAACTTATTCCGAGTAAAATTAATGTGGAGGAATCAAAAGTCGGGATACCTTTTCCCAATGTCATTATTGTTATTAAGCATGTAAGAATTATGATTGTCCACCAGACCATCTGGACTCGTGAGAGACTAAAAGTTTTCCGCCCGGTAGTATTTATATCTTTTAACATATTATACTTTTTATCCAAATAATAAATTATAAATATCTGCACAACAAAGACTATTAGGAATCTTACTAATGGACTCATAATACACCCTTAAGGTTTTTAAGTTAAATTATTTTTGTAACAATTTTTTTAGCAGTGAAAATTATCGAACTAAAGTGAGAAGAAACCAAAAACTAAGTAATGAAATTTAAAACAAAATCTGAGTTACAAACTGAATCTTAAAAAACAGAAACGATATCAAGACAGTAAAAGAGGAGAGTAAAATTGAAAAGAAAATACAATTCAGATTTTTGATAGTCAAGAAAATTTTTTGGTCGGTTAATTTTTTTCTTTCAAGTAAAACTCACCTCTGAGGAGTTTGCTTCAAATGACTTGCTTTGTCAGGCTTGGCGTGACAGTGAAAATTGCTAGTGAGACTGCCTTCCTTGGGCGAACCTCACTTTTACTACCTGAGCCGCATTATACTTTAGAAGGGGCTTCTGCAGAATCATCATCTTTAGTTTTGTTAACACCTCGGCCAAGAATATAACCAGATATTCCCGCTAGTATTGCCGATAATTCCCTGCCTTCCAATATATTCAATATTCCGAATAAAGTTATTGCAATGATTAATACAAATAGAGTTATAAACTGCAAACCGTTTCCACTTAACAATTCAGCAGCAATATTATGATCCGACTTTCTATGAATGAGCCAAAAGAATGCTACTAAAAGGATTCCAATTAGTATTGCAAAAGTTATGCTTATTTGGGTTCTAAATGTCTGTTCATGATATTCAGGCGCTAAAGCATTATCGATTTGTGTTTCACAATTTGCAATATCTGCTTTAATTAATTCAATATTATCGTTTAATTTAATTTTCTGAATGTTCATAGTTGAATCCTGTATTGCCGCAGTTTCTCTGGCGCTCTTAAGTTGAGGCAATATGTAATTTTTTATTTCAGCGGGACTATAGTTGCTATAATAATTTAAAGGTGGATCGGTCACATAAATATTAACAAGTATTAATTCACTTCCTTTAGAGCTTGCAATTATTTTTTCATATTGCGATATATAGTTATCGATTGTTCTTAAGTTGTTAGAATTATACTGATATGTATAAAGTTCACTTTGCAGCTTTTGAAGAATATCTTTTTTCTGCTGCAAATATTCTCTCAGTTTTTTATAATTGGTTAAGTCGTCAGATGTTGAGAATTTTAATTTCCAATCAGAACGGTAATTCTTTTCCTTATATTCCTGAATTAAATATTCATTTGATACATAAGGATCATCATTATTCTGTGAAAATATCTTAATGCTAAAACTAAATTGATAAAAAAATACAATCAAAATTAAAATTGAATTTAATTTTTTCATTTTTCCCTCCCGGCGTTATAAAACAATAATGATTATTATAATTAGCAGTGGAAATTAAATTTCACGATATTTTCTTACGTAAATATTTTTCGGAGAAAACATCAGCTAAAAATATTATACAATATCAAATAATCTCAATTTAACGTTTATTCCTTTGTCCGAATTAAAGTTTCCAGTTTGAATTAAGAAACTCAATTTCTATTTCTGTAAGAAGGAAAGTCTTAGCAGCGTGAAGGTGAAACCAAAATCTGAGGTGAAGATAAGAACCAATAATTTAGTTGTCAATAGGCAATTGTTACTAATTGAGAAATGTATATAAGACGAAATTTTAAATTTTATTCAGTAATTGTTTGAGAGGTGCTTTTGAATTTATCGTTTGTCTTCACAAGTGAGGCGAAGTGATCTCATTTTAATTAAAATCTTAGATTGCCTCGTCGAAGACTTCTCGCAATGACATATAATTTACTATTTGAAGAATTCCTTTTTCCCAGGAAAAACTTTTTGCCACAATTTATTTGCATTACCGCTAAAGTATGATTCATTATTCTGTGAGGAATGAAGAATAAATTGTGAACTGCTTTTAGCATCGGTTGAGGGAGTTCCAAAACCGGAAACATTGATTGCACCCAAACCAGTAGAATTAATGGTCAAAGTGTAATTAGATTTATTTAACATTGATTGATCGGGGTTATCAATAAATTCACTTCCGGTAAGATGAGATAAAGTCCTAAGAAAACGAACTGTCTTTGCAGAATCAGTTCTAATATTATTTATAGTCCAATGATTTGATGTATCTTTAACTATTTGAAAGGAACTGTCTGGATAAGTAAATGTTAATTTGTTCCAGTGTGACATGTCATCATTCACGATATAATTATTTCTAAAAGCATTGGGTTTTTGATTAAAAGTGAATTCTAAAAATCCGTTAACTTCGTAAACATTATCATCTCCCTTTACTCTGACGGCAGTAGACATTCCGCGGGTTTGCTGCTCATAATTAAATTTCCCGATTGTAATATCCAATGTATTATCATTGCCTTCAAATACTTTTACTTCTGTTCCCAAAGTGTCCACCTGGAACTCATGCCATTTGTCCGAATTCTGGGCGGCAACGCCCATTGATTTTATTTGAACAAGCTGATTTAATAAATTTTTTATTTTGGATTCCTGAGCCGGAACTGATTTGTTGTTCTCAAGCTGTACTTGCCAATATTTACCTTCTTTAAATAATCTAACTTCTTTATGATTATTTGCTTTAGGGAAAATTGAAATGGCAGTCACTTTAGCACTATCGATATCAACTATGTTTTTTTTAAATGTTCTTTCTTCATGTGAAGAATCATAGTAAACATAGAATGCTGCTATTGCTAAAAGTATTACAAAAATAATTGTAAGCGTTTTGGAAGAAATATTCTTAAACATAATCTGTTGACATCCACTTGTTTTTAAGTTTCC
>CAZRMA010000381.1:1388-4244 GCA_964600655.1 uncultured Ignavibacteriaceae bacterium | reverse complement strand
TCATCATTGTGCTGAAGGCAGTGTTGGAGGAGAACCAATTTCAACTAAATGGAATCCGATAATAACTTAAATACCTAATTCAATTATCTGATAGACTATCAGAAATTTGATAACATTATCAAATCACTTTTAAGTATTCGCACATCCAAAAAAGAGTTTTCTTTTAAAATCCTTTCAAAATCAAACTAAAATGAAACACAACTAATCCTCTCTAAATTGGAATAATCGAAGCATCAAAATTTTCTATCGGCATGATGATTGAATTAGTATGATGGGATAACTAAAAATATAATATGAAAGCCATAAACTTATATTTGAAAAAACCAGGGCCATTTTTTTTAATTATTATATGCTTTATTAGCTGTACCAGCCCAACTGAAACAGAAAATCAACTTATTTTTAAAACTGATTTGCCATCTTATTCCAATACAGACAGCATTAAAGTTAAACTTGGAAATGGAACTACAGATGATATTGTAATTGGACTAAGATGCGGGATTTATCTTGAAATGTTTTATCAAAAAAAAGTAGATAGCGTATGGACTGATAATTTGATTTTTACTTATATGACCTTAAAATGTGCTTCTATTCCGGACACACTTAAGGCCAACAGCGTATATAGATATACAATGAGTCCTACTGATTTTGATTCCACAGGAATATATCGACTGGTTTTAAATTATAACTATGTCAGAAAAAGTTTGGCAGGAGTGATTTATTCAAATTCATTTGAGATTAAAAATTAACTATTCTTAAAATGAAATGTGCTTATGAAAAAACCAATATTTACAATTATTTTTTGCATAATGTTAATAGGTTGTTCAAACAATCCAACAGATGTTAATGTTTCAAATGAACTTTATGGAACATGGGTTTTCAGTTCTTATGATAATGGGGTCACTGTTATGAAAAGAGCATATCAATTTGAGGACAATAATTCCGGATTTCATATAATGAGTAATGGAGGTTTTGTAGAAAGAAAAAACTCCGGAGGGTGTGCTACTCCTCCCATTTCATATACAAATTTCGACGGCACATGGAAACCTAAAGACAATAATTTAGTCGCTATTAATGTTGGGTATTGGGGAGGAATTCAAAATTATGACATTCAAATTATATCATTAAACTACATGGAATTAAAATTCACTCGTGAGTTTATAAATGAGTAAAATGAAAACATTATTCATCATACTACAAATTGGATTGTGTTTCATTAGCTGCAATGAGTTTAATAATCCTTTAAGCGATCTTAATCAATATGATTATTCAATTGATCAAGTAAGAAAATGCTTTTGCCCTAATGCAGAAAGAAAAGTTAAAATTTTTGTAAAGGATGATTTAATTGCAGATGCTATCAATACTGCGGATGAAACGCGTCTACCAGAAAATGAATGGAATCAATATAAAACAATAAAAGGTTTATTTGACGAAATCACTAAAGTGGATACGACATATAATAATTTAATAGTTACTTATGATTCTGATTATAACTATCCGAAATTTGTTTCAATAAGTCCTAAGCCGATTAAGATTAACGATACTTTAATTGTTCGAATAATGGACGCGGATATTTCATATACAACTGATAATTATAAAAAATATAAATAAAATATTTTTCTTAAGTATTAATTTTAATAAGAGGTTCTAAAATGTATAGATTATTTATACCTTTCCTTCTATTTAGCTTATTTAGTTTTAGTTGTGAAAAAAATGGGGAACAAATAAATTCAGCATTAAATAGAAGCAAAGGAATATCCGAAATTGTTCCATTGAATAAAGATTTTAATATTAAAATTGGAAAAACAGTCGAGATTGAAAATGAAAATGTTACAATCTATTTTGAGTCTGTACCCATGGATTCACGCTGTCCGGAAGGAGTGCTTTGTTTTTGGTCAGGCGAAGCACAAGTAATATTAAGAATTGACAAACCAGGTTATCCGGAAGTTACTGATACATTAAGTTTATATGAGGCTTTAGTCGGGACAAAGAGGACAATGAGTTACCAGGTATATTCAATTGAATTTAAAGCTTTGGAGCCCCATCCCATTTTTAATATTGATTTAAATCCTAACGAATATGCTGCAACTTTATTTGTTACTAAAAAACTCACAAAAATTACTCAGCATGCTCAATACTCAAAATAAAAATTAAACAGAGATTCAAATGAGATATCTAATAATAATCTGCTTACCGTTAATAGTCTTATTTGGCTGCTCAAAAGATTCGGGTGTATTATCACCGCAGGAAAAAACAACGTATAAAGAAATTGCTTATAATAGTCTTACATCACAGGAAAAAAGCACACTTATAAATCCTGATAATGCAGTTATAGTTCAGGGGAACTATAAATATGTGAATGGAAATCATAAAATTCTTATAGGACCTAATTTAAGTTATTACTTTGTCTGTATAGATAAAAAGGTTGTATTACTAAATGGGCAAACATTAATTTTTGTTAGATTTAATACAGCAAATGATGCATTGCTCGGTCCAATTGTAGTTATTATTAATCCTATAACTAATATGGTTGTGGGTGGTTTTTTAAGAGACTAAAAAAATTGCTTTTGGAGATGGGGGTTGAAAAATAGCCGTCAAAAAGTTGTTGACGCCTATTATTAAATATTGAACTTGTTTGGTTTTAAGTGGTTTAATGTTAATCTAATTATTTAATGAAGATTTGAATACCGATGATTATGCTACCCCTTTTTTTGTAACGAAAATGATTACGAAATTTACCTAGCATACTAAATACACAAAATAAAAATTAAACAGAAATTCAAATGAGACATCTAATAATAATCTGCTTTTCGTTAATGGTTTTATTTGGCTGCTCAAAAGATTCGGATGTATTATCAC
>CAZRMA010000381.1:0-1288 GCA_964600655.1 uncultured Ignavibacteriaceae bacterium | reverse complement strand
GGGAAGCCTGAATCAAGATTAATCTTAAATCAAAAAGAAATTAAGGACTTATCCATAAATCAAAGTACTGCTTCACTCCCATTCAAGGGTGACGACGGCAATTGGTATTTATGGGGTTTTTACCGGCTGAACAATAATCACTGGCTCGCTGTTAGAGAAAATGCTGCAAGATTTGAGAAGGTTGAAAATTTTTCAGCTATCTTTTGGTATATAGGGATTGCCGGAACGTTAATTACAATTTTAGTTGGATGGCTAATGTCACGTGCTATTACTAATCCCCTTTACCGTTTGGTAAGATTTAGTGAAGAAATCGGGAAAGGGAATTTCAAAGTTCATCAGCCGAATAATCTAAAAGGTGAAATAAAATATCTTGCCCAAGCTATGGATAAAATGAAAAATGATCTATCCGAGAATCAGGATCAAAAAGAAAATATGCTTGCGCAAATTGCACACGAAATTAGAAACCCCTTAGGCGGAATTGAATTGCTGACAAATCTTGCTAAAGAAAATCTCCCCGCAAATGAGAAAAATGATGATTACTTTCAAAGAATATTGCATGAAGTTCACAGACTTAAAAATCTTATAACATCATTTTTAAACTACAGCAAACCTGCGCCGGCAAATCCTGAATGGATTGATTTGAAATTGCTGATTTCAGAAGTAGAGAAAAATTTTTACGGTCAATTTGAAAATCACGAAATAGAATTCAAAAAAGAATTTCAATTCTACACTTTTTGGTTCGATAGAGATCATCTTACACAAATACTTATTAATTTAATTTCAAACAGCATTGCATCAATTAAAGAAGAGGGTAGAATTTATTTCCAAACAAAGAAAGAAGGGAAATATTGGCATTTGAAAATTGCAGATGATGGCGATGGAATTCCAAAAGAAAATATGAACTCTATCTTCACACCTTTCTTCACCACAAAGAAAAACGGCACTGGACTTGGTTTGGCAATTAGCAAAAAATTATGCAAAGAAAATTTAGCTGATTTAAATATCGATAATAATTCGAATGGTATAACAACTTTTTCAATCGTAAAAGAAGCGGTAAATGAAATCTGAAAAAATAATTGTAGTAGAAGATAATGACTCAATGCGGCTTGGCATTGTTGACAGCCTGAAAAGTGAAGGCTATTCTGTTGCTGCTTTTGAAAACGGTGTTGAAGCACTAAAGCAATTTAAGATTGATCAATCATCGCTTGCAATCATCGATTTAAAGATGGAGCCAATAAATGGCATTGAAGTTTTAAAACAGATTAAAGACATAAATCCCGAGACAGAA
>CAZRMA010000380.1:0-4245 GCA_964600655.1 uncultured Ignavibacteriaceae bacterium | reverse complement strand
TAGCTGAGATGATACCCTTGAACCTGATCTGGATAATACCAGCGTAGGAAAACGACTTATAGAATATTAAGTATTTAGCCGTTTTACCAAACGGCATTTTTATTTTAAAGAGGTTAAAATGAAATACTTAGTTATTCTCTTTTTGTTTTTATCTATTTTTATTTTTCCACAAACCGAAACAATAACTGGAAAAATTTTAGATTCTGAAACGAAACTTCCTCTGCCTAAAGCAAATTTATTTATTCAAGAAAACAAATCGATAGGTACCACATCAGACGAACAAGGCAGTTTTATTCTTCAAGGGAAATTTTCTACAAACTCACACATAGTTATTACTTATGTTGGTTATGAAACAAAAATATTTCAGATTACATCAAATTCATTTAACAATGAAATTATTTTTAGTTTAGATCCTAAAGTTATTCCTTCACAATCGGTTTTAGTAAAAGGTAGTTTGGGAAAAGAAGGAGTTACTCCACTTTCATTCAGCACAATTAAAAGAGATGAAATTGAAAAAAATTATACAGTTCAAGATATTCCCGAATATTTAAGCAGCCTTCCGTCCACAACCTTTTATTCTGAAAACGGAAATGGAATCGGTTATAATTATTTAAGTATTAGGGGATTTGATCAAAGAAGAATTTCTGTTTCGATAAATGGAATTCCTCAAAATGATCCCGAGGATCATAATGTTTATTGGTTAGATTTTCCAGACCTGCTGGCAAGTACTGAAGTAATTCAAGTTCAGCGCGGTGCAGGTTCTGGAGTTTTTGGATATCCTGCAATTGGCGGTTCAATTAATATTATCACTTCAACTTTTTCAAATCGACCGGAATTTAATTTAGGAGCTTCCATAGGAAGTTATAATGTTAGAAAATATTCCGCTTCATTTTCTTCCGGACTTATAGATAATAAATATTCTGTTTACGCTAAACTATCTCAGATATTAAGCAGCGGATATAGAAATGATTCATGGGTTAAATTTAATTCTTATCATATTTCTGCTGTTAGGTATGATAAGAATTTAACATCTCAGATTAATTTTTATGGCGGACCAATTGCTGATGGTTTGGCTTATACTGGTCTTCCAAAATTTACAATTAAGGATAAAAATTTGAGAAGAAAAAATTATTCTTATTGGGAGACAAATGAGAAAGGTGATAAATTTACTTATGTAATGCCAAGAAGGACTGACGAGATAGAGAATTATTCTCAGCCTCATTTTGAATTTCTAAATGAATATATCTTTAATGAAAATATTACTCTTAATTCTGCTTTATTTCTTGTGTTAGGTAACGGTTATTTTGATTTTGATGGCAGTTGGGCAGATACATCCTATTTAAGATTAACTTCTAATTATGGGTTTTCACCTGTCCAAAATCCTTCCAATGTTTTAATTCGAGCACAAGTTGAAAATAAACAGTACGGCTGGATCCCAAGAGTAAGTTTTAAACATATAAATGGAGAATTAATTGTAGGCGGCGAATTTAGAATTCACCGAAGCACACATTGGGGAAGCATAAACTTCGGGGAAAATTTGCCGATAGGGTTAACAAAAGATTATAGATATTATTTTTTTAACGGTGGGAAAGATATTATAGATGGATTTGTTCATGAAACTTACAACTTATATGATAATCTAAATTTGCTTGGAGAAATTCAGTTGGCTTATCATAAATATAAATTGCATAATGAAAAATATATTGGGACTGATTTCGAAGTTAGTAATTTATTTTTTAATCCAAGGATAGGAATTAATTATAAATTTAATGATCAACAAAATATATTTATTTCATTTGCAAGAGTTTCGAGGGAACCAAGGTTAAATAATTATTATGATGCTTCCGAATCGAGCGGGGGAGCAGTTCCTCAATTTGAATTGGATTCAAATGGTTCTTATAATTTTGATCAGCCTTTAGTAAAACCGGAAACTATGAATGATATTGAATTTGGGTCATCATACAATCAAAATAATTTTTCTTTTACAGCAAATTTATTTTATATGCTTTTTAATAATGAAATTGTAAAGAACGGTAAACTTGATAGGTTTGGTCAACCAATTACTGGCAATGTTGAAAGTACAATTCATCAAGGTATTGAGCTGTCAGCAAATCTTAAAGTATTAAATTCATTTGAAATTTTTGCGAATGCATCTTATAGCAATAATAAAATCAATAAAGGTGAATCCTATATTGATTATTACATTAACGCTGATTCTTCTGAAGTTGTTGGGTTGGATTTAAAAGGGAATGAAATCAGCGGCTTCCCGGATTATCTAGCTAACTTCGGAATTTCATTTCAAAAATATGGTCTCTTTTTACAAGTCAATGGAAAGTATGTCGGAGAATTTTATTCGGATATTTATTCAGACAGATTAAAATTATATTTATCCAGTTATCCTAGTTTTATAAGTTATAACGACAACAAAAATGAAGCATATTTTACAGCAAATTTTAGCGGCAGTTATGAATTTAATCTTTTTAATTCATTAACTAATTCAAAAATCATTTTTCAAATAAATAATATTTTTGATGATTTATATTCTGCAAATGCCATTGGTGCAGAATACTTTCCTGCCGCTGAAAGAAATTTCTTAATAGGTTTGCAGTTAGGGTTATGATTTATAAATTCAAATTCATCATTTATTGAATAGATTTATTTATGCCGGAGTTACCTGAAGTAGAAAATTATAGAAGATACTTTGAGTCAACTGTTTTAAATAAAAAAATAAAGGATGTGAAAGTCCTTGATAAAAGCATATTAAGAGAAATTTCCTCAAAGGGTTTTATATCTAAATTAAAAGGGGAGAAGTTTAATACTACATTTAGACATGGTAAATATTTATTTGCACAACTAAGTGAAGATAAAATAATAGTTATGCATTTTGGCATGACCGGTTTCTTAAAATATTATAAAAATGAAAAAGAAACTTCAAATCATGTTCGGATTCTGTTCAAATTTTCGAACGGTTACGACCTAGCTTATGATTGTCAAAGAAAATTTGGTAAAGTTACACTAATTAGCAATTTTGATGAATTTATAAAGAAGAAAAAATTGGGCATTGACCCATACAGTAATAAATTGAACTATGAAACATTCAAAGAAATCTTAAGCGCGAAAACTGGAAATATTAAAGCAGCTTTGTTAGATCAAAAGACGTTTGCTGGAATTGGAAATTTATATTCAGATGAAATACTTTTTCAAGCTAACATTCATCCTTCTTCAACAGTTAAAAATCTAAAGGAAAAAGATTTCAAAGGAATTTATCATTCAGTGAAAGATATATTAAAGAAAGCTGTTAAACTTAAAGCCGATTTTAATAGTTATCCGGAAAATTGGTTAATTTTATTTAGAGAAGATGGTAAAATTTGTCCTAAGTGTAACGGAAAGGTAAAACATAAAACGATAGGCGGCAGGACATCATACTTTTGCACAAAGCATCAGAAGTTAAAATAGCATTTATATTTCTTTCCAATCTAAGGGAGAAATTACAACCGCAAACTCACCTTTTGTGGTTTTCTCATTTAAAGAATTGAGCAGCACAACAGGAGTCCCTCGCCAAACATCTTCAAATTTTTTTGTTAACTCACGAGCAATCACAATAGTTCTATTGGGCATATACTCGCAAAGTTCCTTCAATAATTTTTCTATTCTATAAGTCGATTCGTAAAGAATAATAGTTCGTTTTTCTTCTGAAAGCTCTTTCAACATTTTTTGTCTTCCTTTTTTTTGAGGAAGAAAACCTTCAAATACGAATGCATCAGTTGGTAATCCACTTACAGATAATGCGGTAACTGCTGCTGTTACACCTGGAATCGGAACAATAGTGATTTCATTTTTTATTGAAGCAGAAATCAATCTTACCCCAGGGTCTGAAATGCCCGGTGTTCCTGCATCTGAAACCAACGCACAACTTTCTCCTGAATTTATTCTTTCGATTATATAATCAATTTTTTTTAATTCATTAGCGGCATTAAGTGAAATCATTTCTTTTTTTATTTCAAAATGATTTAAAAGGAAAGAAGTAACACGAGTGTCTTCGCAGGCAATAAAATCAACCTCTTTTAATGTCTCGATTGCTCTAAAAGTAATATCTTTTAGATTACCGATTGGCGTGCTTACGATGAATAATGTTTTTTTCAAAAACTTAATTATTAATTTAAAATGATTACGGCTCCATTAAGGAGCCGCATCATGCAAGTAGTTTAATAAATATTTTATTTATTTGACGACAATAAATTTAAA
>CAZRMA010000379.1:0-4249 GCA_964600655.1 uncultured Ignavibacteriaceae bacterium | reverse complement strand
CACAAGCTGCAAAAGAATTAATGGAACAATTGAAAAAAGAAGGCTTATCTAAAACAGATAAATATGAAAAGCTGCATCTTTGGTATGGAAGAAACAGGGGGAAAGATATTGAACAAGAGTTTAAGGATTTATTTATAAAGCTGACTGCTATTCAACAAGAGATGTTAAATTAAGATAGGATTAATAACCTCTTTCCAATTTAGTTTTAAATTCTTCGAAACTTTCATTTCCTTTAACTTCTATTCGCGGTAATTCTAATAATTTGGAATCATGTTTTGCTATGGCCGAATTACATGTTAAGCCAAAGTTATATCCGCAAGCACCCACAATATGTGAAGTTACGCCATCAAAATCACCATAAGGATATGCTAACGAATCGATTGTAGTATTCAATTTTTTTTGAATGATAATTTTGGATCTTAACGCTTCTTTAGCGATATAATCTGGACTAAATGAAGTTAAAGGAGGGTGAGAACAAGTATGAGAACCAAACTCAATTCCATTATTTTTTAATTCTGAAATTTCATCCCAGTTCATTAATTCTAAGTACTCTTTAAATTCTTTATCCCAGCTATTTCTTTTACCAACAAAATCAGCAACAAGAAAAACAATAGCCGTAAAGCCATATTTCTTAAGAAGGGGAAAAGCATATTCTTTGAAATCTTTATATCCATCATCAAATGTTAGAAGAATTGGCTTTTCTTTTAAAAGGTAATTCGATTTAGCAGCATTTCTCCATTCACCTAAGCTGATACTATAATAGTTATTGCTCTTCAAATAGGATAATTGTGATTCAAATAATTCTGGCGTAACCCTATATCTTGATAAATCTTTTTTCCCATCAGGGCTCACCCTATGATACATTAAGATGGGTAAGTTAAACTTAGATTTTTTAGAAATAGAGTTTTGCTTCTTTTTTAATTTTGAATCTGAGCTAATAATATTGCTTGGATATGTTAATAGACCAGGTACATGCAAAATATTCTTAATTGGTTCTTCATTAAATTCAATTGGGGAATTAGTTAATTTAGAATATTCTTTTAATTCATCTCTAACGCTTAAGGGTAAAGAAGCAAAACGGTAAGCTGAATTACCATTAAAGGAATCATTTGCACTACCGACAAACATTGTATCTTTTAATATTGAAGATTCTTTTAATTTATTCAAGTAATCTTTTACATTATCCGAACTTTTTTTAGTTTCATTGTAGAGGGTTTTTAATCTAGCATATATCGAAAAATCCGAATCAAAAGATTTACCAATTAAAACTTCCCTAACACAAACATTAAGAAGTTCTATTGATAATTCTTTGGTGATTAGAGAAATAATTTCATCCGCATGTAAAATTCCCTTCTTCTTTTTTGATTGAATAATAGTTATAGGTACACCACCCATACTGAATAAAATATTAATTGCTTTACCATTTAATTTTATATTCGGTACTTTTTCAGTTAGTTCAAAAAGGATAGAGGTATCGGCAGAAATATCTTTTCTTCTAGCTAATGGAGTTATTTTTGATCAACTTGTAATATAAGCTTCAAGTCCAATGTTTTTATTCCATTGCTCTTATCAACTTTACATAAGAATATATTATAGAAGCACATCCAAAGATTATTTCTAATCTTCTTTCCGAAATTTGATTATTGCTAAAATTGACATCCGAACTTAAAAATAAGTTGTTTACCAGAATTTTTATAAATAGTAAAATAATAATTAAATGGACCGCGATTTAAGGATAATATCTTTAAATATCCGTTTAAAATTGAAATAATAATACAGGAGTTAAAATAATATCCGGAACTATAAAACTAAGTATTTTACTTATTATTAAAGGGAATTTTCAATTTTTATATTTGAAAAAGGCAATAAAAAAGCCCGGCATCAACCGGGCTTAGTTTTTTAATATTTATAAATTATTAGTTTAATGTTATTACGGGGAAATTTACTCCCTTTAAGCTGACTTGCTCTACCTCTACTTTTTGGACACCTTTTTGATAAAGTCCAATTTGTAAAGCTGCTGCTTTGGAGAGGTCTAATTGTCTGCCTCTTATATAGGGGCCACGATCGTTGACTCTAACAATTACGGATTTTTGATTTTGGGGGTTCGTAATTTTCAATAAAGTCCCAAATTTTAAGCTTTTATGTGCGGCCGTAAATGCCATTTGATCGTAAATTTCGCCGTTTGCGGTTAATTTTCCATGAAATCTTGGACCGTACCACGATGCAGTCCATTTTCCTTGATCTGTGTAATTTATAATTGAATTATTCAGTGTTATATCTTCTTCATTAACCGATGTTGTTATATTCTCATTTGTAGTTGCTTCATTTGTATTTCTATCTTCTTTAATTATTGTGAACCCAACTAACGCAACCATCACAAGAATGTAAAATGCCCTCGTTAATGCCCTCAATATTTTTCCTCTTAGTTTGTTAATGTAAAATGACATTATAAAGTTATAACCCTCCCAGGTTCGAAGCAATAAAAGAATTCACATAGCCTCCTGAATATGACCCAAAGCAAATAATCGACTAGCATGGTGTTTAAGTCGGAAATTTTTCTTAATGTTAAGTTTATATTAAATATTTTAAACAATTTATTAGCAAATTTCATATAAATTAAGTTAGCCTTGAAGACAAAAATTTTTTCGGGCACTTTTTCATTTCTCTTATGTATAACTACCCAAAACATTCGGAGCTTTCATGAAATATAATTCGTCTACTTTCCGCAGGGTAATTTTATCTTTATCCTTTTTCATTCCCTTCTTTTTAGGAAGTGTCCTTCAAAATAAAACTGAAGATAACTATAGATTCTACTTATCTAATTATACAACTTACTCACCAGGTTCAGATGTAATAGTAAACATATATTTATATAATACTACCTGGGGGAAAAGAGATTTTAATCTTAAGCTTCTTAAAATAGATGACCCGGTTAGTTTTTTTAGCAAATTGAATAAATCAAATTTTAGGTATCAGTTTGATATTTGGGGACAAAATAAAGAGATTCTTCTCAAGTACACTTCCGTTGTAAAAGATTGGAACCAAAGGGTTTACACATCTTCAAAATATAGAGGCAATGAAAATGTAAAAGTTGGAAAAATTAAAAAACCCGGAATATATATTCTCCAGGCAATATCCGAAAATCAAGTTGCCTACTGTGGAATAGTTGTTTCTGATTTAGCAATGATTTATAAATCAAGCCGGGATCAAGTACTTGCTTTTGTAGCTAATTCAAAATCCGGAGAGTTTCAGGATGATGCAGAATTTATGCTTTATAATAATGGAAACTTGATAGAAGAGAAAAAAGTAAATAAAGATGGTATCGCTGTTTTTAATATAGATAATAAGAATAAAATAGATGGAAATTCTAATCAACTTGCCGGAAACCCCAAACTGATAATAGCTAAAACCAAAAAAGAAGTAATTGTTAACAACCCTTATTTCTATTTTGGTAATGGTGACCAACAAAATTATTCTGTTTATGTTTATAGTAATCAGCCAGTTTACAGGCCTTCACAGGAAGTTCACTTCAAAGCAATAATTCGCCAAAAGAAAAGTAATGAATTAATTAATGTCCCGTATGAGAAATTTAATGTGTCAATCAAATCTCCTAAAAATAATGAAGTCTTCTCAAAAGAGTTAAAAACAAACGAATTTGGAACTATTTCTGCAAGTTTTATTCTGGATGAAAATGCAGACTTAGGAAATTATTCAATCCAGATTTCACAAGATGGCAGGGATTATTATGGTTCTTTTAGTGTTGAGGAATATAAAAAGCCGGAATACCTGGTAACTGTTAAAACGGATAAAAACCAGTATGCTGCTGGAGATAGTCTCACTGGAAAAGTTTCGGCTAATTATTATTTCGGTTCTCCAGTTACAACAGGAACCGTTAATATTCGAGTTTATAAACAAGCTTATTGGCGGCCTTGGTGGTATTGGTCGGATTACTCATGGTTTTACAATTCTTTTTATAAAGGATATAATTGGGGACGCGGCAGCCAGCAGCAGGTTTTCCAAACTGACGGTAAGTTAAATAGCAAAGGTGAATTTGAATTTAGTTATTCTGTTGAAGATAAACTTGACGGCGATTTTACTTATACAATTACTGCCGAAGTAACCGACAATTCAAGAAGAGCTATTTCAGGTTCAGTACAGACGTATGTTACCCGGGGCAGCTTTACAATATCAACATCTCCCGAAAAATATTTTTATGAAAAAGGAAGCAAAGTAAAACTAAGAGTTAATG
>CAZRMA010000378.1:0-4253 GCA_964600655.1 uncultured Ignavibacteriaceae bacterium | reverse complement strand
ATCTTTTTCATATTGTATCTTGTTGATGATTATCAGTTTTCTCTCACTTCGGCAAAGTTTTTATAACAAATCCACCGTAAGGTTGCATAGTTATGTTTGAGGTTTCCGATAAATTAATATTTCTTTTTATAAAATCTTTTGAATCATCGGAATCGGTTATCATAATACCTTCGGATGCATTACTAATGTATGGAACACTTAACTTTATTGTACGTTCTGAGTTTTCCCCATTAATTCCTGCTATATACCAGACATCACCATTTTTTCTTGCCAGTACAACATATTTACCCGGATAGCCGTCAATAAATTTTACATCGTCCCATGTATACGGTAATGTTTTCATATATTCCTGAACAAAATCTTTTTGAGCTCCCAATCCTGTAGGTGTTTCTGCAATATGCTGTATACCTGAAGTAAATAAAACCGATAAAGCTATTTCAAAACCGCCGGTAGTTCTGCGTTTTATATTTGGTATGCCTGAGAAATTTACAGGCGTGAAATCCATCGGATCAAAAAGGTTTCTTGTAAAGGGAAGCATGGTACAATGTGAAGGTTGTTGGTCAGCATATTCTTGTCCAAAGGTTACATATTCTTCTCCTTTAATAGCTTCCATACTTACTAAATTTGGATAAGTTCTATACCAGCTTCTTGGGAAAGTGCAGCCGTGAAAGTTTACTGCCAGATTGTATTTAGCGGCATCCTTCAAGATATCGATATAATATTTCATCATGGACTGACCATCGCCCCCAAAAAAATCTACCTTAATACCTCCAATACCCATATCCTTTAACTTCTGAAACTCTGCGTGCCTCGATTCCTTTGTCAGCATTTTATCGCGCGGTGTGAGTGGAGTTGTATTCCAATCGCCTGCTGAATTGTACCACAATAAAATTTTTACGTTTTTAATCCTGCCATAATCTGCAAGCAATTTAATTTTTGCATATCCAATTTGAGTATCCCAAAAAGCATCGATGAGACAATAATGCCAATTCATTTTTGCAGCAAAATCTATATACCTCTTTTGTGTACCATAGTTAGTTGAATCATCTTTTAAAATAACCCAGCTCCAAGATGCAATTCCAGGTTTCAACCATGATGAAACATCATATTTTGCAGGTGCAGCTAAATCGGTTTCTAAAGTAGATTCAACCAAACCAGCAAGGTTTTCGGATATTGCAATAATACGCCAGGGAGTATACCAAGGCAAAGTCGATTCAGGTAAAAAAGGTTCGCCTGATCTGCATTCCTGCGGTTCAGGAAATTGTACCGAATATTCACCGTCAGGAGAAAACTGGCTTAAACGTGTTCCGCAATAATTTGTGTCAACAGCAGTTTCAGTAATACTGATCCAATATTTTTCAAAATTAAAAAGTGCAGGCATTACCCATCCAGCCTGATAAGGGGAAACTGTCCCTACCGGTATATCCATTTTATAATATTCTTCATAAGATGGGGAGGAATAATTCCATCCCATTCGGGCATCAGCACATGGCTGCAAAAAAGCTTTTGTAGATAGGTCAAAATGAAAGGAACTTAATTCTTTGTAAATTGTTAAAGTTGTATCGGGTTTCCCGGGGAAAAAATACCTGAACGCTACACCATCATTTGAAACCTGGAATATGATTTCTATCAATTTTGATTTTGCATTCTTCAAATAAAAGATTTGTTTATTTCCCGAGTAATTACAATTCAATCGTTTGCCATGAAGTAGTTTGTAATTTTCAGTTACAACACTGAGATTTGAAACCGAGTCAAGGTTTAGATTTGCAGAAAAGTCACCATCGTTTCTAACAACTCCTAATTTTGATTGTTTAAGGATAGTGGATCCTAAATATGAAATAGTGTAAACAGGCACTCCTGTATTCGTCAGCCAAAAGTTGACTGAGATTTTACTATTTGGGCTTTTTAATTCATAACTTTCATTACAAAATGCATTTGCAAAAAAAGCCAGCAAAAATAATATCAGCAGTAACGAGGTATTTTTCAAAATTAATTTTCCTTTAATAAATTATTTTCTAAAAGTAATTAAGCAACAAAGAATATTCATAGATCCAGTTATAACAATTATATTTCAAGCTATGAAACTTCCCTTCTCATTAATTAATAAATTTAGAATTTTTCATCCATTTAAATATAGACGCCATCCAATCTTCTGTCTTTAGAGCTAAAACAAATCCATGATTACCTTTAGGATAAATATGCATTTCAACAGGCACATTATGATGTCTTAACGATTCAAAATATACGATGCTATTATCCACGTCCACTACTTTATCATCAGCCGCTTGAGTTATATAAGCAGGCGGCGTATTTTCATCTACTTGCAATTCATTAGAGAATTCATCAATTAATTTTTTCGATGGATTATTGCCTAATAAATTCGTTCTTGAACCAAGATGAGTTAAACTGTCTTGCATACTAATTACAGGGTAAACCAATATCTGAAAATCCGGACGCAAATTTATGTTATTGTTATTTTCAATAACTGATTTTTTATAATGAGTAGCTTCCGTTGAAGCCAAATGTCCACCGGCAGAAAATCCCATTATTCCAACTTTGTTTGTATCGATTCCCCATTTGGCAGCATTTTCTCTAACAACTTTAATTGCTTGCTGGGCATCCTGCAATGGACCTATAGTTTTATCAATCATCGTTGAATCACTGGGAAGTCTATATTTAAGTACAAATGCGGCAACACCATTTTTAGCAAATTCTTTTGCAGTTCTTATTCCTTCAGCTTGATAGACAACAACTGCATAACCTCCACCAGGACAAATGACAACTGCCGCTCCAGTAGATTTTTCTTTTTCAGGCAAATAGATTTCTAAGGTTGGTGCTGTAACTCCGGAAAACATTCCTTTATATTGAGAGCTTTCTATTTCTTTTATATCGGATTTTTTCGAATTAGGTATAGCCCCTGGATATATGTTAATTATTTCCTGTGCTGTAATATTAAATGAAAAAACGAAAAACAATACAAAACAGATTTTTAAAGTTTCCATAACTGTGATAATATAAATTTAATTAATTTTTTAACTGATTTAATATTTGTTGTTTAAGGCTATTTGCTTCTGGATAATTCTTATTCACAATTAAGCATTTATTAATTATGCTCAGAGCATTTTTATAATCTTTCTTTTTTGAATAAGCTAAGGCAAGATTATATGACACCAAGGGATCTTTTGGGTTTGAGTTGTATGCTTTGGTTAAATGTCTAATTGCATTGTCGAAGTTTCCGATATACAATGCCATCAGCCCATTCCTCTTTGGAGTATAATCTGCCAGATCTATTTTATTTTTTCCATAAAAGTATCTAATAACACCATCAAGATCTCTAAAACTAGGATACTGATAGATCATAACATTAATATATTTTAAATACTCTTTTATATCATCTCTCCTCAAATAAAATGTTGCCCCCATAAAATGTGCATCAGCCCAGGATACTTTACTTTCTATTTTATACATGGCAAGCGAATCGATAAAATCTTTGGGACGAAGTAAATTGACGAAATCCTTTTCTTGAAACTTCGACATTTCTTTACTCTTTTTTTTGTAAGGCCAATTATCTTTCAATATAGTAATACCATCATTACCCATAATTGAATCGAGTTTTGTAAACATAAAATTAGCGCGCGTTGTACTATCCTGCTCGCCAAACGGAATTTTAGCATTTTCTGTTTTAGGGAGATATCCCTCTTTTTCCATACAGCCGTAAAAGGCTTTTCCCATAAGTTGATAACCTTTTACATTCGGATGCAAATGATCAACAAGTAGATTGTCACCGACTATTCCATCCGGGCTTGCTGAAGCAAATATTGAATCCACCGGAACAACTGCGTCCTGAAATTCTTTTCCTAAATCGTCGATAATCTTGTTCATCCGTTCAGGCGCTCTGAACCTAAGTGCATCTAAATCCTTTGCAAATTTGAAAAGAGAATCAGCCTTTGTAAAATGATTATTTTTTAATTCACTCTCCGCATCGTCGTAAACTTGATCTGCAGTTCGGTAGTTTGGTGTACTAACTGAAATAAACGGTCTCTGATCTTTTAAATTGCTTACCAGTCTACCTAATAATACCGGCACTCCTTTATCTTTAATCAAATTTAAAATATCGGTCATGTTTGCCTTAAATTGTTCAATGCCTTCATCAAATAATTTTGAATTCAAAACAATGGATTTGTTTTTTGCCATTATGGACATCAATGTACCGGAAGGTGTTTTCTTTCTTGATGAGAACAATGATGATACCT
>CAZRMA010000377.1:0-4260 GCA_964600655.1 uncultured Ignavibacteriaceae bacterium | reverse complement strand
GTATTTGGAGACAGGAAAATCAAAATAAAAATGCTATGGAAATTGCAAGGCAAAGTGGGGCCTTGTATGATAAGTTTGTAGGCTTTACGGAAGACTTGATTAACGTTGGTAAAAAGATGGATGAAGCTAAAAATAATTATTCCTCTGCAATGAAAAAGTTGACCGATGGAAGCGGCAATCTGGTTCGAAGAGTAGAAAAAATTAAAGAGCTTGGGGCAAAAACTGCGAAGCAATTACCAAATTCATTATTGGACAGGGCAGAGGAAGACGATGAAGAATAATTTATTTTAATATTGATTGTCACTTCAATAAAAAAGGGAAACCTTGACTGACGAAAAAATAATAGAAATAAAAAATCTCACTAAAAATTTTAAAGAATTGAGAGCAGTAAATAATCTCAGTTTAAATGTTCTGAGAGGCGATGTGTTCGGATTTTTAGGCCCGAACGGTGCCGGTAAAAGCACTACTATAAGAATGCTCCTTTCACTCATCACTCCTTCCGCAGGCGAAATAAAAATTTTTGGTAAATCACTTAAAAAAGATAGAATTGAAATTCTAAAAAAAATAGGAGCTATCGTTGAGAAGCCGGATTTTTATGGTTATATGTCGGCATATAAAAATCTGGAAATTTTAGGCAAGCTTTCATTTACCGATGTTTCCAATAAAAAGCTGATGGAAACACTCGAACTTGTCGGGCTTGAAAAACGATTTAAAAGTAAAGTGAAAACCTTTTCACACGGCATGAAGCAGCGTTTGGGACTTGCGCAAGCACTTCTTCACGATCCCGAATTAATTATTCTTGATGAACCCACTACCGGGCTCGATCCTCAAGGCATGAAAGAAATTAGAGAGTTGATTCTATTTCTAAGCAAAGAAAAAAATAAAACTATTTTTCTTTCATCACATATTCTATCTGAAGTTGAATTGGTTGCTAATAGAATGATTATTATTAATAAAGGTACAACTCAAGTTGAAGGAAAAGTAAATGATTTGCTTAATGCAAATAAATTAAAAGTTACGTTTGAAGTTGATGATCCTCAAAAATCAAAAAAATTAATTTCTGAGAGCCAATGGAGTAAAAAGCTTGAATCAAGTGCAAACAACAATTTGATTTTTATCCTGAATTCTGAAGAAATTGCCCTGTTGAATAAATTGCTTGTTGAAAATAATATCTTAGTCAGCGCCGTAATACCTATGCGCTCACTTGAAGAATATTTTCTACAAATTACAGAGAAAGAAAGTTGATGACTACTTTAGTACGAATAGAGTTGTATAAAATTTTCAGAAAGTGGCGAACTTATATTGGCTTCATCGCAATAGCGGTTCTTGTTCCAATTATTGAAGTAGCGATGCTTATAGAAGGAACGCGCTCATTGGATTTTATGACTCGCAATCTACAGCAGTCTTTTGTCTTTGTTGGGAATTTATTAAACGGATATTTGATTTCTTATATTATTTTAAATGCCTTAACAATTCACATACCGTTTCTGATTGCACTTGTGGCCGGAGATTTATTAGCTGGCGAAGCAACCGCGGGGACTTATAGGATGCTTGTAACAAGGCCAATTTCAAGATTCAAAATTGTAACTTCAAAATTTATTGCCGGAGCTATTTACACTAATTTGTTGGTACTTTGGATGGCTGTTATAAGTCTGGTTTTAGGTTTCATTATGTTTGGAACTGGAGAGTTGATAGTAATTAAAAGCAGCACTATAATTATTTTTTCGCGGGAAGATGTATTTTGGAGATTTATTTTAGGATATGGATTTGCTGCATTAAGCATGATGGTTGTAACTTCTTTAGCTTTTTTATTTTCTTCTTTGGTGGAGAATGCAATTGGTCCCATTGTTACAACTATGGCAATAATAATTGTCTTTATAATAATTTCCGCAATTAATATAGATTTTTTTCAAAACATAAAACCTTATCTATTTACAACATATATGCAGTCATGGCGTTTGTTTTTTGATAAGCCGGTAGATTATGCTGAAATTTTAAAATCAACTATAATCCTTGCCGGACATATAGTCGTATTTTTTAGTGCGGCATTAATCATCTTTAAGAAAAAAGATATTCTTACATGAAAAATAGAATTGGATTTAAGAAAATTGTTATGCATAAAGTTATTTTATTGATTACGTTAGTTTTTGTTTCGCTGAATGCCCAGATAAAGGATCCCGATCAAATTTTAGATAAGGTTAAAAAAGAATTTAGCTCTGTAAAAGACTATGAAGTCAATGTTAATATAAAAGTTGATGTAGAATTTTTAAAAATACCCGAAACTAGCGCAAAAATATATTTCAAACAGCCCGACAAGATCCATTTTGAATCAGAAAGGTTTGCGCTTCTTCCTAAAGAAGGATTGGATATAACTCCGGTTGGATTGCTAAAAGAAAAATATTCAGCAATTTACCAAAAAGAAGATACTGTTAACGGAAAAGAAACTTCTGTTATAAAAGTAATTCCTCTTAATGAAAAAAGCGATATAGTTCTAACGACATTGTGGATTGATCAAACTAAAAATATTATCCGAAAAGCAGAATCAACAACTAAAATTAATGGGACATTTACAATAGAACTTAAATACGATAATAAGTTAAATTATCCTTTACCTTCGGAAATGATTTTTTCTTTCAACATCGATAGAATGAATATTCCTAGAGGAATAAGTGGCGAGATTGAAAGTGGAAATGCTAAAGATAAAAAATCTAAAAACACAACTGGGAGAGTATTTATAAAATATTCAAATTACAAAGTTAACCAAGGAATTCCTGATAAAATTTTTGAAGATAAAAAATAAACCCAGCTCTAAAAAGGAGCTGGGTTCATCTGAGATTTAATTCAAAATAAAATTTACTTTATTGAATCCGCTTAATTTCAACCCTTCTATTTTTTGACCTGCCGTATGGTTTATTGTTACTTTCTATTGGATTTTTATCTCCCATTCCAACAGCCTCAAATTGTTTGTAAGGTAAACCTTTGGAGACGAAATAATTTAAAACTGCCTTTGCTCTATTTGTAGATAAAGTTTTAATCCTATATTCAGAACCTTCGTTATCCATATATCCTTCGATGCGCCACTTTGTTTGAGGATATTGAGCAATAATACCGACGATTCTATCTAATTCTTTATAACTGCTGGGTTTTATCTCGGATTCTTCGTCTTTAAAAGTTAATACACCGTATAATAGAAATTTGTCCGGTAGATCTCTGATAGGTGGAGTGCTTGGATTTTCGTTGTTTTTATTATTTGTACTTGTGTTTGTTTTAGGCAGTTTAACCTTAACGGGTATGTTTGCAGGTATAGTTGCACTTGTGCTTTTCTTTTTGACTCTATCGTTTGGTGCAACGTCCGGACAGCCGTCATTATCCATATAACCATTTATAGTTTCAGGTTCATTAGGACACTTATCCAACGAGTCCGGAATTCCATCATTATCATTATCATAATCCGGGCAGCCATCTTGATCTTGAAATCCATCAAAATCTTCCGGCTCATTTGGACATTTATCATTAACGTCAAGAATACCATCTCTGTCATTATCAACATCCGGGCAGCCATCATCATCCTGAAAGCCGTCAAAATCTTCAGGTGCGTTTGGACATTTATCATTCACATCTAATATCCCATCTCTATCATTATCAACATCCGGACATCCGTCATCGTCTTGAAATCCATCTAAATCTTCTGCAACATTGGGACATTTATCGTTAACATCAAGAATCCCATCATTGTCATTGTCAGGATCCGGGCAGCCGTCTGCGTCTTCAAATCCATCAATGTCTTCGGCAACATTAGGGCATTTATCATTCACATCTAAAATCCCATCGTGATCATTATCCGGATCAGGACATCCATCGTCATCCTGGAAGCCATCAAAGTCTTCTGGTTCATTAGGACACTTATCTTTTGAATCTTCTATTCCATCTCCATCTGAATCAGAGGTTCCAAATAATGAAACCGAAATTCCAAGTGAGGCAGTTAAATATCCATCATTGCTGCCACCAATAGCAATATCGTCTAAATAATCAGTAGGGGAGAGATGATAAGCCACAGCCGCATTAAAATTAATGTTATCCTGGAGATTTAGCCGAAAGCCAATTTCACCGTTGAGCTCAATTGCATTTTGAGTATAAAGCTTTTTAGCGGCATTAGGTGCAGTTTTACCCAAATTATCACGAGGATAAAACAATAGAAAAGCTGGACCGCCAGAGATATATGGAAAGAATCTTTGTTCTACAGAATAAGCATATAATACC
>CAZRMA010000376.1:0-4260 GCA_964600655.1 uncultured Ignavibacteriaceae bacterium | reverse complement strand
GCTATTTTGAAATATATATTCCTTTCAACATTAAAATCCTCTGCCATAAATCAATCTACATATTTGAAAGAAAATGAGCTAAAGTAACAATTGAGCATTAGAATCTTGATTGAGTTAATATTGAACGTTGTTTTAATGAGCTGATAAATAAAACTTTCATGCCTTTAACGAAAATAGGTCAGCTATGATATAAAGTATTGAAAACTAAATTAGTGTTGGCTTAAAATTTAATTTAAAAATCAATTCCTATTTTAACTGATTCAAGGTATCAAAATTTAAATTGTTGATAAATTTCTTTCATTGTTAAAGCGATATTTTCCCAGGAATATTTAGTGCCATTTAGATCTTGGGCATATGCACCCATTTTATTAGCATTATCAGGATCAGAATAAAAGCGAAGGATGGCATCTGCCACTCCTTGCGAATCATTACTGTTGGTAAGAATGCCACTTTTCCCATCCTCGATAAATTCTTCAAAATCTCCTACCCTGGTTCCTATTATAGGACGTCCAAATGAATAGGCAAGGTGTAATACACCACTGTGAGAGATAATTTTATAAGGTAACACCAAAATATCACAAGCCATAAAATAATTTGCAACTTTGTCATGATGAATAAATTCAGAATGATAAATTACTTTGACATTCTTCGGTAATTCAGAAATCACTTTCTTATAACTATCAACTAATTTTTTCGATTCCGCAGCACCCGCAATTATAAGGGTTAGCTTATCAATCGATTCCGATGCTATTTTTACCGCATCTAAAAGCATATCTAAACCTTTGTATTCTTTTATAAAACCAAAGAATAATAATACCTTCTCATTATTATTTAACCCGAAATATTTTCTGGCATCATTTTTTGTCAAGGATTTTGCCGGTACATAATCATTGAAATTTCCATGAGGAACTATCCTTATCTTATCAGGATTCAATGAAACTCTTTTGAGCAACATTTGCTTATTTTTATTCGAATGAACAATTAAAATATTAGCAGATTTGTAAACGATTATATTTAGCAGATTATGCAGTTTGCTTTTATTCAAAGGAGACACATCGTGTACAGTATAGACTAATTTAGTACCCACCAGCCTTAAAAATAGAATAAAAAAACTTTCACTTTCTAATCTTCTGAGAAATTGAAAATGGACAGCACTGAATCTATTTTTTTTAATATAGGTATACAATCTCATTAAATAATTAATATATTTTATAAACTTATTTAATCTGCTTACGGATGATTTTTTAGAAGGAGATAGCTTAATTAACGGGAATTCTATTTTAACTCTTACTTCCCGATCTTCAGGGACAACCATTCTAATATCTATCCCGACTGCCTTCATTGCAGAACATAAATAAAATGAATAATCATTCCCTATTGCGGAATCTACCATACATATTTTTAAATTATTATTGCCCACTTTAGGTTCCTTTATTACAAAAAGGTTAATTTTATCCATTCCAGATGGATTTTTTGCCTAATAGTCTATTCATTTGTTGCTTCCGAACATATTTTACCAAATTTTTATCAATAAGTTTAGGTTTTCCTTTGATTAGAGATGAGAAGTAACCCTGCAACAATCCAATACCGTCAAATTTATAATTTAAAAATAGCATAATATGCAACGCTTTTGCAATTATATACAAGGGATGAGAACCTGAATTATATGCAGCAATACCTTTATTTAATCCAGCTCCAAAAATTCCTGACTTACTCCCTGTTTTCTTTAAATGATGAATCTTTAGTTCCGGGAAGCTTTGAGTATTCCAATTTAGCATATTTGCATTGAGCTCGTCGATGGAATCCCAGCCAAGACAATTTAAAAGACCCCCTATATCTTTATAGCATTGCGTCCGATATGTTTTCAGCGGCCCCCTTGTATGAAATCTGGGATGTTTTTCTTCTATTTCTTTGCCATTTCTTGTAATAAAGCAAACTCCACTTGCAATTCCCAGATTAGGATTATCATCAAATTTTTCGAATAGAACTCTAAAATAGTCACTCTCAAATTTCAGATCCCCATCCATTCGTACTACAAATTCATAATCATCTAAATTAAGTTTTTCCAACCCTATACCAAGTACAAATTCGCCACCAGGTTTTCTGTTTTTGTTGGGTTCTCTGTAAATGCCCTCAATCCAATCGTTTTCCCTTTCAGCCTTCTCAACAAGCTCTGTAGTACCATCTGTAGATCCGTCATCAATAATTATCCATTTTTGAGGTTTGACTTCCTGATTTAAAATCGACTTAATTGTTTGAGGAAAATTTTTGATTTCATCCTTTACCGGTGTTACAATTGCATATTTTTTCATAATAATTCCAAATAATTAACAATGCTCAAGTCGACTGCCTGAGTAAATTATTTATAGTATTTTTTAAAGAATATTCAGAAGATACAATTAATATTGTCAGATATAAATTGAATTAATCCCTTATTTCAGTCATCAGGATCAATCTCATGGAGTCGTTTATACCCATCCTCCAATAATAAAATTTCAATCGAAAGAAAGGCAAACCAAATCTGTACCACTTTAGGATTGCGGTTTCGATATAATACAATATTCTAGAGGCCTGCATAAATATGCTCTCGATCCATGAAACACTGAACTACCCTAAAAACAGGCTTATTTTTAATCGGCAGAGTAAGATAATATGGAATTTAACTGCCATTTCAAATGATTCTTTCCCTAATTATTTACGAGAAATAGCTTTTATTTTCTTTAGTTCAAGGAAGATCATCAATAATAATACCAATGACTTCGGAATAAAATAATTACTGATGGACCCTGCTAATTTGTTAAGTCCAATTAATAATATTATTTAATTTCAGCTCATATTAAATAACATAAAGCACAAAACTACACTTATTCAACTAATTTTAATAATTATTTAACCTATAAAGTCTTTAGTAATACTATGAGTATCGCTATGGAAAGAAAAATGAGGTAATATTTAAATATTAATTAACTACTATAGGTGGATTCCCACTAAAAGAAATGTGAGAAATAAAGGCTTAATATATTTTCCCAATAGAAGGCCATAAGAAATAGAGATAAATCTTATCTCAATTAGTTATTAAAATTGATGTTTCAAAATGATATAAACTAGACTCAAAAAAACTTAATTAGAGCCTGGAATTTTATAGGCACTATATTTGTAGACTTGAAAGAGTTAGTATATTAATAATTATCCTAAATGATATTATATAAAATTAATCTGCCTATAACGCATTCAATTATATTTATTAACAAGAAGAGTACATACAAATTACATTCGTAGACTTTTATTCTAAGAAATGAATTGGTTTGTTTATCCAGGGTAAAATTCATGCGGAGGATTCTTATCCGTACGCACGGAAATTAATAAAACTGAAAAACAATTTTACAATGAAATCAGTTGCCCATATCATCAGAAAATATAGAATGTTATAATCTTGTGGCAATCGGTAATAATAACTATGTTATTACTAATAGAATAATTTTTAAATGATAAAAGCCAACAAGTATAACACAAATTCGCTTTGAAGGAAATCATATTAAAACTTCTAATTTTTTAAGATATTATATTATATAAATAAAAAGGATCCTTACTGTATGAAGAATTTCGCTATTGCCGGGATTGCAGGATATATTGCTCCAAGACATCTAATAGCAATAAAAGACACAGGAAATAATTTAATTTCCGCTGTCGATCCTCACGATTCAGTTGGTATTATGGATCAATTTTTCCCTAACGCAAGCTTTTTTACTGAGTTTGAAAGATTTGACAGACATTTAGAAAAACTAAGGAGAAAGGGTGAAGAGTATAGAGCACATTATCTAACAATTTGTTCTCCAAATAATCTTCACGATGCACATATTCGACTTGCATTAAGAATTGGAGCAAATGCAATTTGTGAAAAACCATTAGTTTTAAATCCATGGAATTTGGATGCACTTCAAGAACTTGAAGCCGAAACTGGTTGCAGGGTTTACACAATATTGCAGCTCAGGGTTCACAGGAGTCTAATCGAATTAAAACAGAAATTAAAATCATCAAATGCATCAAAAAAATATCAGGTTAGTTTAACATATATAACTTCGCGTGGTTTATGGTATGATTACTCGTGGAAAGGTGTTTTCGAGAAATCTGGGGGCATTGGAACTAACATTGGTGTTCATTTTTTCGATCTGCTTATTTGGCTGTTTGGTTCCGTTCAAAAAAGTGAATTGCATATATCTCAACCTAAAAAAATGGCAGGATTTATAGAGTTACAAAACG
>CAZRMA010000375.1:0-4262 GCA_964600655.1 uncultured Ignavibacteriaceae bacterium | reverse complement strand
CTGAGATAATGTGTGTGCTCCTGAATTTGGATCATTTAATGTTAAATCACCTGTTGTTTTGTTGTAACTTAAATAACTATATCCACC
The DNA here is from genome assembly GCA_964600655.1 of uncultured Ignavibacteriaceae bacterium. Taxonomy (GTDB): domain Bacteria; phylum Bacteroidota; class Ignavibacteria; order Ignavibacteriales; family Ignavibacteriaceae; genus CAVSWT01. The sequence goes on along the minus strand of CAZRMA010000375.1, from coordinate 4,175 downwards.
CATGGTTATTTTTGAAACATTACTATAAGCGCTATTCATCCATATATTACCAGCAAGTGTTAATTCAGCATAAGGAGTTATTGTTCTTCCAATACAAACACTGTCATAGCTATTATAAAGACTAATTTGATTTGTTGCATTTCTTTTCCATAAAGTAGATGATCCTCCGGCAGCTAAATCGGCTAATGTTTTTGTCCCTGTTACTCCATCGTGAAATGTTAAATTTCCTGATCCGTCTTGATAAATATTAGATGCCGATCCTACATTTAAAGAATCTGTAGTTATACTTAAATCAAATAAAGCCCTTCCATTAACCCTGAAATTATATCCTGCCGCATCATTCGTGAATAATGTAAACGAATTACTTAATGTAGTTGGGTAAATATTCGATGAATTTAAACTGAAATATCCTCCTCCAAGCCCACTTGCTGTAATCAGTGAGTCCCCAATACACAATCTACTTGCTCTGAAAATTCCATCATAATTCAGTATGGTTGCAGTACTTGTTGGAACAGTTGCTCCAGTATAAAATACTCCAGGACTCTTACTTGTGTATGGGCTATAAAGAGGAAGTACACTTGTCCCTGATGATTTTAAAATGCCATCTCCAAGTACATTATAGGAATTATCTATAAAAGATGCGTAATCATCTTGTGTAGGCTTATCTCCTGTTTCAAATTTAGATTTTAGATAGGTTTTTGAAACCGGTGTCTGGGAATATGAAAATATTCCGAAACTAAATAAAGCCAGTATTAAAATTATTTTTTTCATTTTTATGTTTTTAAATTTTATTGTACAACGTTATCGTCTTCGATAATCCAGTAGCCCACGCCTTCTCCGTATTTTATGTTAGTAAATTCTCTCGCTTCTTTAATATCTAATTCTTTTTGAAAGGTAACTCCATCTGTCCAAACCAATATCCCTTCTTCTCCATTGTTTACAATGTCCATGTCGAAATATTTGTTGGGAAAATTCAGAACATTTAGTTCCCAACATATTACATCAATTGAGTTATTAAGACTATTTAACCGACAAATACAATGTTTTCCTGTTGAGTTGTATATGGCGAATACTCCCGCTTTTCTTGCAGTATCCTCAACGTATGCTCTTACTGAGTTCTCTCCTTCAGGTAGATTTATATTTACCTGTTGCATTCCCATTATCTTTTCAATGGCATTTGAATTACTTCCATAACTTACTCCCCACTGTCCATTTAAAACCCGGATAACATCTCCTTTAGGAATTGATCTGCTTTCATCATCAAGATTCATCCCTCCGGATACTGGAAAATTTATTATGTCTTTAAATTGTGCCATTATGATTTAGGTCCTTGTTTTTTACCTACTGAAATTGCATTTAAATATTCCTGCAATGATGGTTTTTTAAAATAATGATATATAAATTTTTTCTCTTGTTCTTCGTAAGCTTGTTTGGCATCCAATATCAATCCCCTGGATGTTTTTATTTTAGTCTTTTCTAATCTATATTGAACATACGCCATTATAGCATCAATGGCAAGTCTAGGGATTATTGTCCCTCCGGTTGGTTCAATGCCTGTTGATTTATATTCAACTACTACATAATCATTAGGAACTGCTGTATCAAATTGAAGTCTTAAATTTTCTCTATCATCTCTGAAATAACTTCTCGAAAATCCTCCTCCATATCCGAATAACTGATCAACATAAATTCCATTGTAATAGTGAGGGGTGAAATAATAACCGGTTGTTACCGGCACGTCCTGTCCTCCAAAAATCAATGCTTCCTGGCCTGCAGGAATAGTATCTTGCCTAAGTAATATTTTATTGTTTACAGAAAGAAACCATATCTTACCATTTACCGGGATGCCAATTTTAATCCATTCAACAAAGTCTGTTAAGCCTGAATAATCAACTAACCCTTCACTATCCATTTGTAAATATCTTACTTCGGCTTTATCTCCATGTGATATATTGAGATTCCCTAAATAATGAACAATCATTTGGAATATTCTCTCACGTAATCTTACTGAATGATCTCCTAAGTCATTTTGGCAAAGTGCCACACAATAATTTATATTTACAAATCCTGCTGTTTTTGTAGCCATTATGTTTCAATTTGTGTTGTGTTAGCATCATTTATTTCATCTGGGGGTGGTGTTTGTCTTAATAGCTGAACTACTAAATCAAATATCCGAATATCCCCTCCCCAGGGCAAAGGAACTTCTTCATCGGATGCATATTCTGTAAAAGGAACTACTAATTTCATAAGTAATGTTTCTGGTATCGGATCTATATCCTCTATGTGAGAACTATAAAATATCTTACCATCTTCCACATAATACCTTACACTTGTCAGCATAGTGTTAACTTCTAGCTGAGAAAATACCCATGAAGTATTATTTGCCCGTGGGATAAATTTAGTTGTTTGATCATCCACAGGGCCAATATGCCTTATAGAATGATTATTTGGCAATGGAAATAATTTGGACGTTGGGATAAGAGAATATCTTTCTCCCCGTGTTGTATCATTGGATACTGCTACTGCAGGATATGCTTTTGTTAGTGAATCAAGAAATACTTTATTCGGGTCCGTATCTGATTTATAAATTTCATTAATATACAATCCGTAAGCCATTCCAACATATATTGATACTATATCGTAAGGATACTTCTTCCTTATATCAGGCGGTGCGTTGCCTCCTCCTAAATACCTCTGGGTTGCTTCTATTATTTGTCTTTTTTCATTCATTTTTTAGCTTGTTGCATTTCGGACCACTGTACCATTAAATTTTCTTTTGTTGATAATCCTGCCATCCCTACAAATATTTCAACCATTTTAAGCATACTTCCCAGGTCATTCTCCCAATCGAACTGAGTTGATCTGCTTGCAAAATTTGTTAATGACCTGGTTACTGTTCCGGTTAATACCGTTGAAAGTGTTGTGTATGAGCCGGTATTTATGTTAATCCATAGTTTCTCATTGTCATAAACTGCTTTGCATCCATGAACGGCTAACCCACTATTTATTGAAGCGGATAATGCTTTCATTATGTCTGATGCTGAATCACCTGATAATACAGTATAAGCCCCAAGTGTTACTGCATCTGCTTTTACCGTTACGGTATCTCCGGCTGCTCCGGCTGCCGTAATAACGATATATCCTGCCGTGGTTAGATAAACACTCTCTGCGGTGGCGTAATCTATAGCATAAGCTCTAAATGGGCTATTTGGCTCTCTAATGTAGCTTATATACATATCGGCACCAATGTCTTTAGGTCTTATGTCGAAATAAGTATTTCTTACTGTAAGGAATGGTTGATTATCTGCATCGATTATGCTACTGGCATCCCAATCATCAAACTCTGCTGCATTTAAATCTACAAATGGAATTACTACCGTTCCATCGTCAAGTTTTGCGGTATAAAAATCTTTATACGTTTCAGCCAAATCTGCTATATCAAAATCTCCATCTACTCCTACATCTATGTTTTCATTTGATACAACAATCGGATTCAATTCTCTGATATTTTTCTTATCCAACCCTTCCTTCTCTAATATCTTATCAAGAAAAGTATTGGCAATTACAGGCATGATATCATTCAGATTATCTTCTGTAATAACATTACCCATGGTGTCTTTCCTGGCTAAATAATTTACGAAATTATAAAATTGATCTACGTTCATTGTTTCGGTTTAAAGTAAAAATACCACAATGACTTAGTATTGTGGTATTTTAGTTTATTTAATCATATGAAAACAAAATTTATGTCATTATACTTTTTTTATTCTGCTACTGCTTCTTTCTTTTCCGGGGCAGCTTCTTTTCCTTTTACTTTAAATGGAGACATGTAGTTTCCCAATTTATCTCTTAAATTTTGGTTTTCAAGAAATACGTCGAATAAGGCCGGCATTAAACTTTTCCCGGAAGGTATCTCGCAAATTACTTCAAGAACTTTTCCGTTCGTTGGATTTGCAAAAGAGAATTTACGACCTTGCTGTTTTATTACCCCTGCATCAAAGGCATCCTGAACGGCTCCTCTGGATTCAAGAAGATCATCGGTATCAAATACTCTTTCGAATTCTGAAAACCTATCGTTCTTTGTTCTTTCATCTCCAGAACTCAAATATCTCATTAATGCAACCTGAACTTCATCTCTTATCATATCATCAGTATTGCTTATTGCCAAGGCCTTT
>CAZRMA010000374.1:0-4269 GCA_964600655.1 uncultured Ignavibacteriaceae bacterium | reverse complement strand
AGAGGGTACTTCTTCAGGGAAAGTTTCACTTTCAGGTTTTACATTGAAGGTTAATGCAACGTTCAGTCTTAAACTAAACAAAGAAGATAAAATGTTTTCTCCTTTAAAAATTTTTTTACAAATATAACTATTATAAATTCTAAGTCAACAACTTTTAAAGATCAAACAAAAAAAATTTTTCAAAAACTTTTTTAAAATATTAATGGAAAAATATTTTTTATAACAATAAATTTTTTTTGCACACGAAATTAAAACTAAATTAAATTATTAATCAACTTTATTTTGAGATATTTTTTTGTTTAAATCTTTTAACAAACAAATATTTTTGAAGAGAAAAATATTTTAAGCTATGTTTGCGAACTTTAAATTGTCTTTGTAATGTTCGGTAAGATTTTTTCTTATCACAGAATTGTTTTGATTTGTAAGATGGGGATCGTCTTGAATGATTTTAAATGCTGTTTCCTTTGCATCAACAATAATATCTGTATCGTTAACAACATCAGCATATTTCAATTCGGGAAAGCCGCTCTGCTTAGTGCCGAAAATATCTCCTGGTCCGCGAAGCTTCAAATCAACCTCGGCGACTTTGAATCCGTCGATATGCTTGACCATTGTCTGCATGCGTATTAAAGCTTTGTGCTTGTATAATTGAGCAGGCGATAAATAATCGAATTCAAAGTTAAACCTATTGTTTATATTCGCATACTCATCTTTGGTAACGAGAATACAATATGCCTGCTTATCACTGCGCCCAACTCTTCCTCTTAATTGGTGAAGCTGCGACAATCCAAATCTTTCCGCATTGTTGATCAAAATTATATTTGCGTCCGGTATATCGATTCCAACTTCAATTACAGTTGTAGAAATTAATACATTAAATTCTTTACTAAGGAATTTAAACATAACCGTTTCCTTTTCCTGCCAGGACATTCTTCCGTGAATTAATCCGACTTTGACATCTTTTAAGAAAGTTTCTGATAACTCTTCATAATATGTTTGTGCGGCTTTCAGTTCAAGTTTTTCTGATTCCTCAACTAGAGGATAAACAATAAATGATTGATAACCTTCTCTCGATTTATCGATTATAAATTTATAAATGTCTGGCAATTTTGTTTCGCCGCGTAAAATAGTTTTAATTGGAATTCTATTCAGCGGCATTTCATCAATCACTGAAATGTCAAGATCGCCGTAAATTGTCAAAGAAAGAGTACGCGGAATCGGAGTAGCACTCATCACGATCACATCGGGAGTAATTCCTTTGCTTAAAAGTTTTGCTCTTTGTGCAACACCAAACCTGTGCTGTTCATCAACTATAACCAAACCAAGCTTTTTGAATTTAACTTTCCCTTCAAACAATGCATGAGTCCCGATAACGATGTCAGCTTCATGAAGTTCAATATTTTCAAGATTTATTTCTTTAATAGATTTTTTTTGCCCGCCGATTAACAAACTGATTTTTATTTCCCGGTTAGGAATATTATGTAAAAGCTTTGAAATGTTTTTTGCGTGCTGGTCAGCTAAAATTTCTGTTGGTGCCATAAGTACGGTTTGATAACCATTATCAACGGCCATTAACATTGCGATCAAAGCAACAATTGTCTTCCCGCTTCCAACATCACCTTGAAGCAATCTGTTCATTGGATAATCAGATTCCATATCTACTCTTATTTCATGAAGAACTTTTAATTGTGCTTTTGTTAATTCAAATGGGAGGGTTTTTAAGAAATCATTTACTAATGATGATTTTACTTTTAATGAAAGGCCTTTTTGCTTTGTCTTATAATTATTTTTCCTGAGTGCTACTAAAATTTCCAGATAAAATAATTCTTCAAATTTAAATCTATGTTTAGCAGCATGAAATTTGTCTTTATCATCAGGGAAATGATAGTTTTTAACAGCATCAATGAGACGAATTAGTTTTTTTTCTCTTAAAATGAAATCAGGTAAAGTTTCTTCAAGAGCATCAGCATATTGTTCAACCGCTATATTAATTATTCTTCTTAAGCTAAGGTCGCCGATATTTTTTTCTTTTAATTCTTTTGGGATACTATAAAATGGAATTATTTTGCCTGTATTTAAATAACTTTTAGATTCATCTTCTGTTATTCTATCAAAATCCGGGTGAGTAAATTGAAGATTGTTGTATTTTGATTGTTGCGGTTTGCCTGAAATTGCAAAAGTATAGTCTTCGTTAAAAACCGTGCTAAAATATTTTATTCCATGAAACCAGATGCATTCAAAGAATCCTGTTTCGTCTCTAAATTGAATCTTTAATAATTCTTTTCTTCCATAACGGATTTTTTCTTTTTCATATACTTTAGCTACTATAGTAATTTCCCCTTCATACCCATTCATTAAATAGCCGTAAGCTTTAGCCGCGGTTAAGGTCGTAGTTCTATCTAAATGTCTGTAAGGAAAATAAAAAAGCAAATCGCGGATTGTTTCAATACCGACTTTTTTAAATGATTGGGCACGCTTCGGGCCAACAGACTTTAAATATTGAATTGATGAATTTAAATTTTTATCAGTTGAAGATTTCATTAACTGTTAAATTAATCTAACAAGTTTGTTTTTACAACTGACTTTCATTTGTTTTAAGAGCTTTTATAATTCTTTATTATCTTTGAGGAAAAAGAATTGAAATGTTTGAGCTTAATACAGAAAGATTAAAATTACTCCCACTTAACATCAATCAGCTTGAATTGCTTAAGGATGACATCGAAACTTTTGAGAAGAGTATCGGTTTAAATTTAAGTAACCATGAAAAATTTGATGAAAGAACAGAAAAGGATATTAAAAAAGCATGGAAATTTTGGATTGAAGGAGTAAGAAGAAATCCTTTCAACTATATCTGGTTTACACGGTGGGAAATAATTTTAAAAAATGAAAATAAAATTATCGGCTCATGCGGGTATAAAGGATTGCCGAACAATAAATCGGAGGTTGAAATCGGTTATATGATAAAGCCAAGCTATCAGAACAATGGTTATATGACTGAGGCATTAAAAGAGATGGTTAGATTTTCGTTTATGCATCAAAGAGTAAAACATGTTTTGGCTGAAACACCGGAGGATAATTTTCCTTCACATAAAGTTTTGATGAAAAATGGTTTTGTTATATTTAAAGAAAAAGACGATAACTTTTGGTGGAGAGTAAGTAAATAAAATTCATATAAAAATATTTTAGTGGAGAAAAATTTTGGATTGGATCCAGCTTTTATCAAAACGGTTGTTGGGTGAACCAAAGCAGAAAGCAGAAGCATTACAGGATGGAAGAAGTCAATTCCAGCGTGATTTTGATAGAATTGTATTTTCATCAGCATTCAGACGATTGCAGGATAAAACACAAGTTTTTCCTCTGCCTGAAAGTGATTTTGTTCATACCAGATTAACACACAGCCTGGAAGTGTCTTGTGTTGGGCGGTCACTTGGTAATTTTGTCGGTGCACAAGTTTTAAACCGCAGCCCAAAGCTGAAGAATAATTTTTCTGCCTTTCATTTTGGGGAAATTGTTTCTGCCGCATGCCTTGCCCATGATATTGGTAACCCGCCATTTGGGCATTCTGGAGAAGATGCCATATCAGAATACTTTAAAAATGGGAATGGGAAAGAGTTTGAATCAAAAATTAATGACAACAAAAAATGGAACGACTTAACTCGATTTGAGGGAAATGCACAAGGTTTTAGGATTATTACAAAACTTCAAAACCCAAAGTTAATTGGCGGATTAAGATTAACTCATGCAACTCTTGGTGCGTTTACCAAATATCCAAAGGAATCTATTGTTGAAGATGATTTAAGTGAAAATAAAATAAAGAAAAAATTATATTCAAAATTCGGTTACTTCCAATCAGAAAAAAATATTTTTCACGAAGTGGCCAATGAAACAGGATTATTAAATAAAGGAGACAAAAATAATTTTCATTGGTGCAGGCATCCTCTTGCTTATCTCGTTGAAGCTGCGGATGACATTTGTTATAGGATAATGGATTTAGAAGACGGATTTAGGCTTGGGCTATTAACTTTTAATGAAACAGAAAAACTTTTAATGTCTCTTCTTACCAGGAAAAAATTAAAATCTTATAAATCAAGAGATGAAAATGATAAAATCGGTTACCTTAGGGCAAAGGTAATTAACAGTATAGTAAATGAAACTACGGAAGTTTTCTTAGATGAAGAGAAAAATATTTTATCCGGCAAATTAGAAAAAAATATAATTTCCATACTCAATAAAACAAAGGAACTTGATGAAATTAAAAAAATATCAATT
>CAZRMA010000373.1:2934-4291 GCA_964600655.1 uncultured Ignavibacteriaceae bacterium | reverse complement strand
CCTTGGTGGAGAACGTGGTGGGCCTATTCATTGTATGGGTTGCTCTTCCTTTCAACATTATATGGTTTAAGAAGGTATGAGTTGAACCGATTATCATTTAAAAACCAGGTTAAAATGGATGAGGCTGTACTTAGAGAAAGAGAAGAGATGGATAAAATGAAATCTAATTTCTTTGCAAATATCTCACACGAGTTTAGGACACCAATAACATTAATACTTGGACCGATAAAACATATATCAGAAAAAATAAAAGACAACAAGACAAAGAACGAACTTAAAATAATCTACAACAACGCCAGAAAACTTCTCAGACTTGTCAATCAACTACTCGATTTATCGAAAGTAGAATCAGGAAATATGAAATTGCAGACAGCTCCTCAAAATATTGTCTCTGTAATTAAGATTCTTGTTCTGTCTTTTTCATCTTATGCTGAAAGAAAGAAAATCAAACTGAAATTTGACTCAACTGAAGAAGAAATTATCGCATACATAGATAAAGAAAAAATAGAGAAGATAGTAACCAATATATTGTCAAATGCATTCAAGTTTACACCGGAGGGGGGAATAATTGAATTAAAAATAAGTAAAAATGTGGAATATGTTAATATCAGCATCAGGGATACCGGAATCGGCATTCCGAAAGAGAAAATTTCAAAAATATTTGATCGTTTCTATCAGGTCAACGAGACTAATAAAAAAGAGTATGAGGGAACGGGAATAGGATTAGCTTTAACAAAAGAGCTAATTGAACTGCATAAAGGGAAAATAGAAGTAGAGAGTGAAGATAATAAAGGATCTAAATTTTCCGTTTACATTCCTTTAGGAAAAAAACATTTATTCCCTCAAGAAATTGTTGAATCAATTGAAACTCAAAGAAAAGTAACAGATTTAGTCATTGAAGAATATGATAATGAATTAAAGAAAAAAAAGCTGGAGTTGGATTTTGGCTTTAACAATGAAAAACCAGTCTTATTAATTGTTGAAGATAACTATGATTTAAGAAAATATATTATTGAAATCTTATCAGAATATTATAAAATAAGTGAAGCCGAAGATGGTGAAGAAGGATTTAGGTTATCGATAGAACAAATTCCTGATCTAATTATAAGTGATGTAATGATGCCTAAGATGGATGGATATGAACTATGTGATAAACTAAAGATAAATGAAAGTACGAGCCATATACCTATAATACTACTTACAGCAAAAGCCACGAGTGATGATAAAATTGAAGGATATAAAACTGGTGCCGATGATTATATAATGAAACCTTTCGAAGAAAAAGAATTAAAAGTTAGAATAAAAAACTTATTGGAACAAAGAAAGAGAATTCATGAGCATTTCAGAAAACACGGAC
>CAZRMA010000373.1:0-2924 GCA_964600655.1 uncultured Ignavibacteriaceae bacterium | reverse complement strand
TGGCGTTGGTCGAGATACTCTTTATGGTAATTGTGAATTAGATGAATCAAGAATTACTTCTATTGATAAAAAATTCTTGGAAAGAGTATATAAGATAATAACAGAAAATATTTCAAATCCTTCATGCAATGTTGAATTCCTTGCAGAAAACTTAGCAATTAGCCGAGTCATTCTCCACAGAAAGATAGTTTCATTAACAGGAGAACCACCGGTTGAATTAATTAGAAGAATTAGACTTAAAAGAGCCGCTGATCTAATCCAGAAGAATTTTGGAAATATTACTGAAATTGCATATGAAGTAGGTTTTAATAATCCCGCCTATTTTTCGGAATGTTTTAAAAAACAATTTGGCGTTTCCCCATCTCAATACACTAAATAAATTATCAAAAATTAGGTTTTTTCAAATATTTCATTTCATAGAAGTTACAAATCTATAAAAGTTCTATACAAATCTGGTAGAAAATCCATCCCATAAGCGCGTAGTTATCCTCTGATTAACTTTTGGAGGAGAGGATATGCGCAAAAAATTTATTTTTCTGTTAAATATATTATTATTTATATTCTGTCAATATATGAAACCGCAAAATTTTAATATTAATTGTGATATACCGGAAACTCATGAGAGTTTTACTTTGCCTAAACATTATGTGGGTCGATATATTACAAGCACCGGTATATTGCGAGTACTTGTAATTTTTGTTCGATTTGCTGATGATATTGAAGAAACAGAAATTTGGCCGGATGTCCATTTACTCCCTGACTGGGCACAATCTTTTGTCAATAATAAATACAGCTCAACCGGGGATTATTACCCTGGAACAGTAAGTAGATATTTTTATGAGAATTCTTATGGAAATTTACATGTTATCGGTGATGTTTACTATGTAACCACGGATCATGATGAAAATTATTATCATCAATTAGCTTATCCATCTAATCCAAAAGCTGCTCGGTCAACAATCGAAAAGGAAGTTTTAGACAAATTAGATGATCAGCCTTATAATGTTGACTTCAGCTTGTATGATAATTGGACATATTCTGGAGAATTTAATAATGAACCCGGTAAAGATTCTCAAGTTGATATGATATGGTTTATAACTAGAAACCTGCATGATGAAAATTACAAAGACAATTATAGATTTGGTGTTGGTTATGCAAAATTAGACTGTCCGACCCATTTTAGAGATGGGGTAAAAATTATTGGCAGCTGTTTTCCAGGTTCAGGGATAGGAATGTTTGAACCGCATGTAAATTGGGCTATTAATTCTTCACTTAAATCAAATGGATCAAAGACAATAGTTAACCATGTTGCACATGAAATGACCCATTATCTTTATGGACAACATTTTGCAGATTTACCTCGTAAAATTTATAGTTCTCGTTATAGTTCAAGCTTAAAGACTTATGCAGGCGGCTGGAGAAGTGTCTATAGTGGTTATGAAAAGTGGCGTCTCGGTTGGATAACTCCAAAAACTATTACCTCAAATGGGGATGGATATGTATTATATGATTTAGCATCAACTATAAATGAACCTGAAGGACGCACAAATTCCAGACTTTTTAAAATTGATATTCCGGGCACAAATCAATTTTTTCTGATTGAAAATAGACAATGGATTAGTGAATTTGAACCATATTATGCAGTGGATTGTGGTCGAAATGGTCTTTTAAAACCCGGAATTTTAATTTATCATTTCGTTAAAGATGACGAATATCTTTCCGTTTGTAGGGTAATAAAGTTAGATGCCGAGGGTCGTTTCAGATGGAAGATGTTATATCATGGAACGAATAATAGCAGTATGAACGATGATGTAATTGATAAAGAAAAAGCAGATCGTAAAAATGGATATACAGAAAGTGAAAATATATTTATTGAAGACTTTCAGGGTCAATATTGGCAGGCTACATGGCATCCAAGTGCTTTAACCCCATATGGCGGCGGTCCTTATCAATGTAAATATAGTCATGGAGGTACATGCGAAACCACTGACCTTAATGGTGATAGTCTCGATCTTTATCAAGTAGGTGATGTTCTAACTCCTTGGTCAAATCCTCCAAGTGATTATTGGAATGGAACCTCTTTTTCAGAAACAAATATTGGGATACAAATACTATCATTTAACCCAACAAATAAAAGTTATACAATTGCAGTGCGTATAAAAGACCCAATTAGTTTAGCACCTGCAAAACCTCAAAATCTTACAATTGAAGATTACAATGGTAACCCAAAATTAATTTGGGACCCTAATCTTGAATCGGATGTTAGTAAATATAAAATATATAAGAAAAAAGATTCAATTAATTTTGTTGAAATAGCCACAGTGTTAGGAAGAAATAATTGTAATTACGTCGATACTGAAGAGGATATTATCATCAATACTTCCATCCCAAATAAAATTCCGATTGAATATAAAGTTAAAGCAATAGATACACAGGGAAAAGAATCAAACTACTCAGAAGAAGTTGAAACACATATTGAAGTAATATCTCAAATAACTTCTTTCCCAGAACAATCAATAATTGTTAATGGTCATCTTTCTGCTAACTATCCAAATCCCTTCAACCCCACAACAAAAATAAAATATTCAATACCGAAACAATCGCTTGTAACACTTAAAGTTTATGATGATCTTGGAAAGCAAGTACAAACTTTAGTAAATGAAGTAAAGTCGCCGGGTAATTATAAAGTAAATTTTAACGCAAGTAACCTTGCAAGCGGAGTTTATTTCTACAGACTACAAGCAGGAGATTTTGTAGAAACTAAGAAGATGGTGCTTTTAAAATGAAAGGAATCGGTATGAAAATCTTAACATTATCATTCTTGCTTAAGGTCGGAGAGGCTGTAAAGATGCGAAATATTTTAACCTCCATAATCTTTTGTGTCATTTCATTTACAACTCTCCTTGCCCAGGATTCCATCGTTG
>CAZRMA010000372.1:0-4302 GCA_964600655.1 uncultured Ignavibacteriaceae bacterium | reverse complement strand
GAACTAACCCCAGGCGCATCAGACTCTCGAACTGAATCCATATCGAATCCCCAGAAAATTACATCAGATTTATTTTTGGATAATATATTTTTAACCAAACTTGAAATTCCAAAAGCTTGCGCTTCTTCAAATGATATTATATTGGCGTTGTTTCTTCTTAAAAATTCTTCGTGTTTGAATGATAAGAAATATTTTTTTACTCCAACTTCATAAAAATTTTCTCCGAAGATAATTGTTTCGTCTAAAAGCATGCGGAAGGAAGTGCCATTGTTTCTTTGTTCATCAGGCCTTACAACGAGATCACTATTAAAGTTAAAAGCTAAAATATTTTTATTTGTTTTTGAAAGTGCTTTACAATCGGGATAGGAAATATCATTCCCACCGCCGAGGATGATTACCTTTTTATTTTCATAAATCAATTGAAAAACGACCTCTTCTAGCGAGTCATGAGTTTCTTCAAGAGTTTTTTTGATATTTATGTTTCCAAGATCAAAAACTTTTTTTGAAATAATTTCTTCTGGTGCTGCTAATTTGTAAAATTGAGCTCTAATGTTATCCGGTGCGTCTTTAGCTCCTTTTCTTCCTTTGTTCCTTTGAACTCCATCATCTTCAGGAACTCCAAGAATAACAATTTCAGAACCTTCAAATTCCTGTTCATCTCTTTTTATTACTTCTCCTAATCGTACATCATTCTTATCGTTTTTCTGATAAAATAAAAGTTCGTTTGGGCGGGTTGTTTGTTCGAATAAATTCATTACTGCATTTTTAGAATTTGTGAGAATATTAAATTTTTAAAAATATCATACAAACTATATTTTATATCTGCTCGGTTGAGTATGTTATTTAGTGATTGTGAATGTCATTTCGACCAAAGGGAGAAATCCTTTTTATGATAGTTAAAGATTTCTCTCTCGAAGACTCGTTCGAAATGACAAACAATACAAATTTTATAATGCGAATAAAATTTCTTAAAAAGAAATTTTGATTTTATTATTCAATTTGAAAACTAAAAGTGACTTCAGAAAAATCTTTAGAAGCCTTATCAAAAGTTTTTTCAATAAAATTAACAAAATTATTTTTGTCTACAGTGACAACAGTAGAGCATCTTGTTCCGTACTCTTCTGTTTTAATAAATATAGACGAAATTATTTTTTCTCTTTCGTAATCTAGTCCCGTATCAGGAAGTTGGTCATCCGGAGATAAAGTTGAATCTGAAAGAACTTTAAATATATCTTCGGTTGTAAAATTATTTTTCTTTATTACCTGTTCAAATTCATTTTTACTTTTCACTACTTTAAACCATGGTGTATCAAGAAGATGGTTGCTTAATCCGTGAATACCTCTTTCGATTTTCTTATCTACGTTATTATAATTAGAAAAATAAAAAAGTTTATCAACATTTCCGTAAAGCAGGTTAAATCCGTTATAGCTGCTGCCGGTATTAATTAAATATTCTGAAAAGCTTTCCATACTGTAGTCATTAACTAAAAAATTTTTGACAATGTATCCGCGGGAAGGAGCATTCAGTTTTAAGCTACTTAAATCACGGTAATTTGTAATTGCAGCAAATGTCCCCTGCTTCGTTATTCCCATCCAGGTGCCCCCTTCTTTTAAATCTTTGCCTGCTAAAAGATTTGGGTAGTGATCCCAAAATTTTGCAGGAGAAGAAGGGCGGTTGTAAAATTCGTCGCGGTTTGCCGCGAAAATTAATTTGTAATCTTTGTGCTGGTTTAAAGCAAAAACAATTAAACACATTTTAATATTTTTTTTAGCAAAGATAAGAATAAAAATTCTATAAAACTTTTTACCTGCACAGTCATTCCAATATTGTTACCTATGGCATAATTTCACAAATTTTACTAATTCAAATTTTATTCGTTTGATAAGTTTAATTCCACCAGAGGCATCACTTTTTGAACATTTGAATTTGTGAATATTTTAATTAACCGTTTAAGTGAATTTTGCATCAATTACGCCGTAAGTTATTGATTTTCATTTTTAATATTAAGTATTTTAACTGCGAGGATTATGAGGAAAATTCTAATAATTATATTATTTTTTTGCGTTAATTGCATTATTTACTCACAGCAGTTAACACTAAAAAAAATAGGCGAAATTCCTGCCTATTACCAGCAATTGAACAGCCTGAAAATCAAGCTTTCTACAAATAACATCGAAATTGACAACTCAAATCAAAATGTTTTTTCTGAAGTAATTGAGGGTGTAAAAATTTTTAAAACCTCTCCAGGTAAGTACTATTTCCTAGTCGCAAATTTTAATTCTTCCGGACAAGATAATTTTGCTAATATTTCAATAATCGTATTTGATGAAAAAGGAAATGTATTAAATAAATTAGAGTTAAATTCTTCCAGCCAGACTCAACCTCTGTTTGCAGTAAATGATGAAGGAATTGTTTCTGCTTTTAACCCGGACAAATTTGAGTTAATTATTTTTAAAGGTACATCTAAAAACAGAATTAGTCTTGGGAACGATTTATCTGCCGGTAATATAAAGACCTCTTTTATTGCAATGAATGACAACAACGTATATGTACTAAGTTCGCTTGTTCCTTTCAATATGGGCTCAGGACAGGCAAAAGCGAATCTCTATAAAATTAATATTTCTAACAGAACAGTAACCAAAAAAAATGTAGACTATTCAATACCGCTTTTATTGCAAATAGAAGATAATGCGTTAATTATTTCAGGAATTAAGATTAATAACTCAGCCGCCCAGGCTAATATTTCCATGATTGATAATAATATGGAAATTATTAGTGAAACAAATCTTGCTGCAGATAAAATTGTAAAGTATAACACTGATTATTTTATAAAATATGGTAGCGCAATGTACAGGCTTGATAAAAATTTTAATAAAGTGAGAGAATATTTTTTTACGAATAATGAAAGAGTTGAAGACTTTACTCTAGAAGGAGATAACTTATTTGTCCTTACCAAAAAAGATTACCTTTACAATATTTATAATCTGAGTAACAGCTTTAAATTAAATGCTGAAGCAGCTGTAAATATACCCGGCAATTCTTTTAAGTCTTTAAGTTCAAATGGGGATGTATTATATATTCATACAGATAATAAAACTTTTTTGTATGAATGATGTATCATTAGTAATTGTCAGTGTTGATTCATAATTATAGCTTAAAATTGAATTCAATAATTACAAAATATTATTCTTTGGTTACGAATAAATTATTTAATTCGTTTTCAATATATTGTTGTGATAAAAACATAAGTAACTCCCTCCATTTAAATTCATACAAACTAAAAATAGAGTTCATTTCAATTGTATTATTATTTTCATTCTTTCCTTTCCAAAATCAAATCGCACAAACCAATGACGCAAATTTTGTTCATCTGATAAGTGAAAACGGACTCTATCAAAATACGGTTCATGCAATCCTTCAGGATAAAAAAGGTTTTATCTGGATTGCAACCGAAGACGGCTTAGACAAGTACGACGGATATAACTTCACCGTTTATAAATTTAACCCTCAAGATTCTAATTCTATTTCCGACAATTTTATCTGGACAATATATGAAGATAAAAACGGAACTCTCTGGATTGGAACAAACAGCGGCGGCTTAAGCAAGTTTAATGAAAGTACAGAGACATTCACAAATTATAGAAACAATATTAAAGATCCGCAAAGCATAAGCCATAACAATATTAGAGCAATTTATGAAGACCATGAAGGCAGCTTGTGGATTGGAACCGAAGGAGGCGGATTAAATAAATTTGACAAGAAAAATAATTCATTCATACACTATTCACATGATCCTCAAAATCCGCACAGCTTAAGCAACAATGTTGTTTTGTCTATTTATGAAGATATGCAGGGCGATTTGTGGGTAGGCAGCGACGGCGGTTTGGATAAATTTGATAGAAACAAAAATCAGTTTACAAATTTTTCTTTTGATCCGAAAAATGCCAATAGTATAAGCAGCAACGTAGTGCTTTCATTGTATGAAGATAGTGCAGACAATATTTGGATTGGTACTTTAAGAGGGTTAACAAAATTCAACAAACATATAAAAAGTTTTACCAGGTATTTTATTAATCCCTTTGATACTAAAAACTCAAGTATTAATCGAATCAATTCAATGATTGAAGATAAAACCGGAACTTTATGGGTTGCGACAGGGGGAGGAATATATAAATTTGATGAACTACAAAATAAATTGATTGCCGTAAAATCTTCATCAAGAATTAATAATTTGGATAACAGTAATATTCTTTCATTATATGAAGACCGGACAGGAATAGTCTGGATTGGGACTGCTGAAA
>CAZRMA010000371.1:0-4306 GCA_964600655.1 uncultured Ignavibacteriaceae bacterium | reverse complement strand
TGGACTAAAACATAAATGAGGATTACAATTTTGAAGTGTGAAATAAGGTAGTTTAAAATTTTATTCATTAAATGAATTAGTAATGACTAATTGTTATAAACTAATCCTAACTTAATTAAAAACTAAAACTTAATGAAATCGAATTGCCGGAACCTAAACCAAGGGATAGGGGAGACAAGGCATAATCAAAAACTAAATTTCCCCAGCGAATACCCGCACCTGCTGTAATTCCCTTTGATATGTAACCGGTTTGGTAACCAGCTCTGATGGCAAAAATATCATTATACAAAACTTCTGCACCAAGATTAAAATGAATGTCCTCTGTATCTAAATATTTTTGAAACTCTCCAACAGTAGTTATCTTAAAAATATTTTCTGATAGAGCAAATTGATAAGCCGGCCCGATTCTAATTTCAGTCGGCAGCTTTGTTTTTTCATTTCTTAGTGGAGACATAGAACCTAAATTTTTAATTACTGCAGAAGCAAATAGCCCATCAACAGAAGTTTTATATCTCAATCCAAAATCAAAGCCGAAACCTTCGCCTTCATCGTTTAATATTCCTTCATACAAATATTTAAGCGTGGTTCCGAAAGATAAATTATCACTTAAATAAAATCCTGTCGATATACTTCCACTAAAATAATTTGCATTAAAAGAAGAAATTGGATCTCCGGCAATTTCTCTAACTTGTATATCGCTAATTGTAGTTACGTTGAACCCAATTGCAAATGGAAGATTGAACAAATTAAATTTTACTCCGCCAAGTTCGCTTCTAATATCCTGAATCCACGAATTGTGCATAAATGCAAGTTGTGTGCTCTCAATTCCAGCTAGGTTGGCGGGATTGTAATTAATTGCAGTAACATCATTCGCAGCGCCAACACCAGCGTCACCCATAGCAACGTTTCTTGCGCCAAATCCCAATTTCAAAAATGATAAACCAGTATTACCAGCTGTTTGCGGAAATATAATTGATGTAGAGATGATTATTAAGAGTATTGTTTTATTCATTATTAAATTGTTTTATTATCTAATTGTTAAATTGTCTTTTAATTTTTAAAATCATTCATTCAATTCAAGTTTTCATACATTCATTTTCATAAACACACAATCAAAATATAACATTCACTCCAACTATATGCCTATCTTGTGGGGAATATTGTTCAATCATAAATGCATAGTCAACACCAAAATCCACACTTCCGAAATTTTGAATGAAAGAAAATCCCAACGCCGGCTTAGCAGGCTGGTCTGAATTGCTTAAGTTAAATTGATCTATTCCGCCTCTCAAATAGAATTTATCAAATACATTATATTCTATTCCGGCTCGCAAAATATTTGACTGTGCATTGCTGTTTTCAAGTTCCATTGATGCCAAAATCCCAAGTTCTTTATTAGAGTAACTAACACCAATTTTTCTTAGATTAGGGAAATTATCTGCTGTACTCGTCCCATCTTGCCCATAAACTGGGGCGGTATCCCATTTATATTTTGAGTTGATATCTGTTATGACAAACGAAACATTAAATTGATCATTAATTTTATAAAGAGCTCCGATATCTAATCCAAGCCCTGAAGAAGTTACATCCTTATATAATTTATAGTAATAGAATTTAACTTCAACACCCAGAGAAAACTTCTCGGAAAATGATTTAGCTAACCCCAAGAAAAATTGATTTTCCGATGTTGATAATTCGCCGGTCTGCAAATCATTTCCATCTCTGCCATCTATTTTACCTACTCCAGAATTAATAATGCCAGCACTTATACCGGCACTTGAACTTTTAGAAGCATCTTTTGATGACTGTATATCAAATTTTCTTGTAAAATTTAAAAAATTTAAGGATCGATCTAATGATAAAAATGAATAAGAAGTTTGTATAGAATTATTTTGCTGATATATGATAACTGCAGGGTTATAATATGAAACTAAATCGCCCTCTGTTACTGCGGACATAGCATTGCCCATCCCAATTCCTCTTGCTCCAAAACCAACTCTACTGAATGCACCTGGCATTGAGTTCATGCTGCTAAATTTTGGCTGTGCAAAAACGATTTGAGAAATTAACACTAAAATTATTAAAATTGTTTTCTTCAACTAAACCTCTATTAAAAGTTCAAGCTTATGTTTAAGTCCAATAATAGTTAAAAAGTTGATTTCTTAAACCTTGTCTACCGGCAGGCAGGCTTACACTTGCTCTAGAAATTAATTACTGTAATACTAAAATTTTCCCGTATACCGGTTCATCCGAACCAACTTCAACACGATAAAAATATACACCGTTAGGGACTATACTGCCTGATCCATCTCTTCCATCCCAATAATCAATTATTCCAGTGCCTTCGCCGGTTTCAGATCTATCTGCATTTTGAATTATAGTTGCCACATAATTCATCGAAAAATTAAAAACTCTAATTGTCACTTTTGCACTTTTCCCACCGGTACTATATTTAATACTTAATTTTTCCTGTCTTGGTGAAAATGGATTTGGGAAAGCATGTGTTTCTTTTAAAGACGCTAAACCTTGTGAAGCGAAATAAACTTTCCATTCACCGGTCCAAATTATATTGGGAGTTTCATCCAATCTTGCGAGCCCATTATCTGAACCTATCCACACAAAATTATTGTTTGAAGCAGCAGCGTAAAATGCCACGCCATTGTCTATTCTATTGGTAGATTTACTGTCCACAATTGAATTAGGAAGTATCCAGCTTACACCAATGTTGGATGAACGAAAAGCACCATTGTCAGATGGGCTAATAACGTCATTAAATTTAAATCCGAAATTATGAACTTTCTCTCCATCCAAAGTTGTTTGCCATTTCTGCCCGCCATCGGAAGTATAACTAACTCCATAATATTCTTGATTATCTTCAGCCACCCATGTAGCACCCCAAACTGTATTGTTATACTGATTATAACCCAACGCAACTACAAAATTTCCGCTTATAGGATTATTCTGATTTTGATGATTAAATTTTTTCCAGCTTGGATATTCGGCATAGGCATTAGTTGTTTTATTTATTCCATTGGCAGTACCAACATATAAAGTGGAATCATTCGTAGTTATAATGGAAAATCCTTCATGATTCAAATTGCCTTTACTACCTGTTTTGGGCCGCAGTTGAAACTTCACTGTATCAGTTGATGAAATACTATTCAAATAATCCGAAGGCAGTAGAACTCTTTGCCAGGTTTGACCTTTATCAGTACTTTTTCTTAATCCGCTTGACCAGGAAGCAATCCAAATTGTGCCGGGAGTAAATGCAATATCATAAGTGATGTTTTGCTGCGGTACAGTTACAGGCAATGCATAAATTAAAGGAAGGTTAGCTCCATCGTTTATACCGTAAGCAATCATCGAATCACCACTTGCGTCCACAGGCTGAGGAAGATTCGTCCATGTATTTCCAAGATCGGTAGAATAATGTAACCCTGTTCCCATATCTACATCTTCGTTAAATGATCTTGCAGTTGCCACCCAAATAGTATTTGTAAATTTATTATAGCTTACAGTTGAAACGCCATCTTCAGCAAAATCATTTTTTTGATAATAATTTTCCCAGGTATCTCCGTTATTGGTTGAAATACTTAATCCGCGACTTGTACCAAGTAAAATTGTATCTCCAATGGTAAAAATATCTGATATACTATTGCTTAATGGAGTTGCGCTTGATAATGATTTACTTAAATTTTTTGAGTCATTTAAATGAAAATCATTCGGAATTGTCTGGGTATAAACAAAATTTGATAAGATGAAAACTATGATTATTGATGGAATATATTTCTTTATCATTTAACAACTACATTATGATTGATAATATTGCTTACAGCGTTTCTCCTATCTTGCGCCTGGAATTCAAATCTGTATGTGCCTTTTTGATTAGCTGGTGTAACCTCGATGATTACAGAATAAATTCCATCCCCGGCAACCTGATCTCCCGATAAAGACCCGCCGTCATCAAGCAATTGAATTGGGTTAGTAACTGTTGAATCCGGTTTATAACTGCGGAAACTAACTGATTTTATATCACTAAGTCCGTTTTCATCTGAAGCTTTAATCGATAAAAGAACTACTGTCTTTGGATCAACAGCGGTAATAGTATCTGGCGCGGACAAATCAGCAATAACAGGCGGCACATTGGATTGTCCATTATCATAAAAGAACTGCTGCATAGCAACTCTGCTGGTCTGCCCATCTTTTGATGTTACAAAATATTCAACTCTGTAATTTCCAATTGGATAAGACTGACTTAGTGGAAATCTATTTGAATATGTTCCATCGTCAGCGGTAAAATCACCAT
>CAZRMA010000370.1:0-4309 GCA_964600655.1 uncultured Ignavibacteriaceae bacterium | reverse complement strand
CGGCTTCAAACGGCGGGGAGCAATATTTCTTTAACGAAAAAATTAATATTAATTAAATAATTTTAATTCTGTAAAACAGTAGCCTTTCGGTTGAAGGGTTACTGTTTTAATTTGTAAAAATGGTTCATCAAAAACAAAATTTTTCTGTTCAGAAAATTCGATTGCTCCTGCAGGTTTTCATGAATGCTTTAAAATAAAAAAGGCATCTTAAAAGATGCCTCTTCAGAACTAATAACAGAATATCTATTTAGGTGCGAGCTTTAGCTTCATTAACTACAATATTTCTTCCATCAATTTCCGAATTATTCAATTCTCTGATAGCTTTGGATGCATCATCAGAATTTTCCATTTCAACAAATCCAAAACCTCTGGATCGGTTTGTGTCGCGGTCCATAATAACTTTAGCAGAAACTACAGAACCATGTTTTTCAAATGTTTGCTTTAATCCATCGTCGTTAACCGACCAGGGCAGAGAACCTACAAATAATTTAGTACTCACAAAGAACCTCTAATAATATATAAATAAGATTCCGGTCTATTTACCGGATAAGCTAAGTTACCTATAATAAGGTGAGTAACCTAATTAATAGCTTACAATATGATTTGAAAAGGGGCAATAATAGGATAAAAGGAAGGCTACATCAATATTTATTGTTTATTTATATTGTTTTAGAGACTGGACATGCCCCATCTCTGCTAAGTAAGCGTTAACAATTCTTACCTTTGTAATTCTTATGGAAATATATTTCTCCAAGTTATACAAAGGTTTGAAACGATTTGCTGGTTGAGAAATGAATCTACCAGAAAGATATTGAGATTTAATTTTAAATTTCATTTGAATGAAATTAATTTTAAATTGTTTTTCTCCTTATGAAAATAATAAATAAAAATCTTTTCGGACTGAATACATTCATCGGAATCCCACCGGGTATAATAAGCAATAGTGTCGAGTGTTTTTTCGAACTACAAGGAAAACCTGAATATAAAGTGCACAGACTGATTCCCAAGGGTACCTCGGAAATCTTATTCAACCTGGGAGAACCTTTTTACGCTAACCCCGCAATACATGCAAGTAATAATATGCATAGGATTAATTGTAAAAACTATCTAGTTTCGGGTATCAAAACAGCTTATCTCGATTCTTTTGCGGTTAATTATTTTCACTGTGTAGGAATTAGGTTTAAAATTAATGGTATGAAAAGATTTTTCGATATTTCGCCATTAGAACTTGCTGATAAAGATTTCGTGCTTGACCAGATAATTTCCAGAAAAACTGTTCATGATATTTACGAAAGATTATTCAACTGCAAAGCAGCACCTGAAAGATTCCATATTCTTAATAACTGGCTGCTTAAAAAAATGATGCGGTCTGAATATCACAATAACTCCTTGCCGGTTATTAATGCAATACTTTCAAAACCATTTTTACCGGTTAAATCGCTTGAGCAGGAAACAGGATTTTCAAGGCAGTATCTTCATAAAAGATTCAAAGCTGAAACCGGGATTTCAATTAAGAAATATCAGGGAATAATTAGAGTTGCAAGGGTCTTAAGTTTTATCCGCAACAATCCTAAAGGACTAACTGAAGCAGCTTATTCAAACGGGTATTTTGATCAGAGTCATTTTATAAGAGATTTTAAGAACATAACCGGGTTAGTTCCCACAGCTTATATTGCCGCCGCCTCTCCTCCCACTTTAGATCCATACTTATTTTGAGTTTACATTTTTACAATCCATTCACTTTTTCTCTGTTTACCTTTAAAATGTAAATAATATTTAAGGAGGTATTTAAAAAGTGAAAAAAATTGTTTTGTTTCTATCCATAACATTTATGGCAGGAGTTACTTTTGTCAACATTTATAATTCTATTGTAGACGCACGAAGCTGGGGAGCCAATATACCGGAATCTGTTCAAACCACACGGCAATATTTCAGCATTGTAAATCCGGGAACTTTTTTTAGGGGTTTTTCACCGGTTAATCAAGTGCTGGCTTTACTCGCTTTAATTCTATTCTGGAAAACATCAAAGAAAGTAAAAATATTTTTATCAGCAGCATTTCTAATTGCCGTTTTAACGGATGTGTTTACCTTCGCATATTTCTATCCGAGAAATAATCTGCTTATGACTTTATCACTACAGAATATTGATCGTTTAACAACAGTAATAAATCAATGGCAAATAATGAATTGGGTAAGATCTGCAATCCTTCTAGCCGGATTAACTTTCTCGTTCTTAGGTTTGAGTGAAATTTTTAAATATCAGAAAACTCAACCATTGAATGGACAATAATTTAAAAATTTATAAAATTACGTCTGTTAAAAATATTCTTATCTTGCAATAAAATTTTTCCGCTTCAATTCATTGCTGTTTTTGTGTCAAGCAGTATATGAGAAAATTAAAATTATAAACTATATAAGGACTCTAATATGTTATATACCATTTCTTTGTATCTGCACATTGTGGGGGCTTTGGTTCTTTTTTCTGCTATAGGGATTGAATGGTTGTCTCTATATAATCTTAGAAAATCCGAAACACGTGAGAGCATAATTACATGGCTCAGTCATTTTATTATTATAAAAAACTTTTTCATGACCGCATTTTTTCTGTTGCTGATCCCCGGTATTTACATGATGGCTGAATTCTATCATAGTGCCGGGTTTGTTATAATAGGAATTATAGGACTGGTTGTCCTTTCTATTTCCGGGCGCTTTCTTTCGGGCAGCAGGTTAATGGCTATTAGAACAGCAGCAGCAAAAAGTGAAAGCGAATTTCCGTTATCAGATATTTTAAATAAAACACGTGATAAATATCTGTGGGATACTTTTTTGCTTAGGGTAGGCGCCGCTTTAGGAATTGTTTATACCATGACTTTTCAAACGGATCTTGTTGATTCAATTATTGTAATTGTAATTGGAGGATTATTAGGATTTTTAGTCGGGAAAATGACCGGTTCAGCTACGGCATTCCAGAAAGCTGAGGCTTAACCTGAAAAGAAAATTAAAATAATTTGAGAATTCTATTCAGGCTGATAAATATGCTCTTTCCCGTTTTTCTTCGGCAGAGATTTGCAAATTTAGCTCGACTACATTTTAATATTCTACATCGATTTAAAAGACGGCTCACCGAGCCGTCTCTACAAAATATATTTAATCTTTATTTTTTACTCATCGCAATGCTGCCGTTACCTATATTCAATGCAATACTGCCCGAACCGTTCCCGAGTGTGCCAATTAATTTTTTATTGTTTGAGTTTTGATTTTGCAAGTTTAAACCATTGTTGCTAATGCTGCCATTGCCTACTACTGCATTAACAGCTGCATTTGTTTCGCCGGGAATATTTAAATTTATAGAACCGTTTCCGATAGACATTGAAACATTACATGTATCCATCAAAACAACATTGGCATCTGCGTTTCCGTTTCCAATATTAATAACCAAATTTCGTGTTGATGATTTGATTGTTACATTTCCGTTTCCAAGATTTAAATTGTAATTGAATTTATCCGGCATTAAAATTCCAAACTTGATTTCATAGTTTCTATCATCGTTTTTGGGATGATCAACTTTTATTTTTGCACCCGAGTTTGTTTTTGTGGTATTAATATTTATCTCGGATATATGTGCCTGCGCGTCATTTTCGCTTATCTTGCTTTTAACTCTTTTGACGATAACACAATTAATATTTTTCGCAGTATCGGAGGTTGATATAAGAATATTTCCGTTTGTGTTTTCAATTGTAAATACTGTCTGCGTAGTTAACGCGATTACCTGTGATTCAGTTGATTCAGATTCAAATTGATCGGACAAGAAAGAGTTTTCACTGCAGCTGACAATAAAGATGAATGATAATGCAAGCAATAAATAAAGGATCGATGTTTTCATAGAACCTCCAAAGTATTCTATTAAAGTAATCCGGGAAAAAACAAAATGCAGGAAAATATTTCGATCATTGTGCTTAGTCCCCGACCCTCCCTCAAATGAAATAAAAATCTCACTGTCAACTTGTTAATCAAAAAATATAAAGTCAAGATAATTTATTTAAGCGGTATAGTATGATCAAATAAATTTAATTAGATAAATTCTTTTTCATTTATTATTATCAAACTTTCATTTTTAATTAATTTGTTAAAATGTTTCAATGAATAACATTCTATTATCAAAGACTGAAGCCCTAAGGATAGTTTTAAATTCACAATTGCTTGACGGCAAAACAAAATTTTCAAAAGGGAAGAATGGCTTTGCCGAAATAATAAATAAGCTCGGCTATGTTCAGATAGATACAATTTCTGTAATCAACCGTGCACATCA
>CAZRMA010000369.1:0-4309 GCA_964600655.1 uncultured Ignavibacteriaceae bacterium | reverse complement strand
GTTTGGAAAAGAACAACTAATGGGTGTGGTCGAATTCATTTGAATACTTGTGAATTTAGTTTCACCGTTATAAGGGAGGATTTAATTGGTAATCCGGCACATCCAAGCTGCTCTGAACTTTGTCCGCCGGAAACGAATGATAATAGATTAGCAAGTTCATTAGCAATAAAATGAAATTTTATTGGCTGATTATTGGCATACTTGCTGTTTGGAGATTAACTCATTTGCTAGCCTTGGAAGACGGGCCGTGGGATATTATAGTTCGTCTCCGCCGTAAAGTCGGTACTAGCATTTGGGGTAATCTCCTTGATTGTTTCTATTGCTTAAGCTTATGGATTTCAATTCCATTTGCATATGTAATAGGATCGACATGGTTAGAAATAATTATTCTTTGGCCTGCAGTTTCTGCAGGCTCAATAATTATTGAAATGGTTACAAGTTCATTAATGATAAATCATAATACAATTTATTTTGAAGACGAAGATACGGAGGATAAAAATGTGCTGCGGTAAAAAAAGGCAACAACTTGATCAAGCTTATAACTCAACTTATAAAAATTCTTACCACCAAAATATTATTGTACAAAAGCCTGCAAATACATCGAACAGTATTCTGTTTGAATATATAGGGAAAACAGGGTTAACAGTTTATGGAAGAGTAACTGGGAAAAAATATAGATTTAATTCAAATGGAATGGTTGTTAATGTTGATCCGAGGGACAAAAATTCTCTAATTAATGTCCCAAATTTAAGATTGGTTCCAAACAGCTCAAATGCATTAAATATATGAATCGGGCTGATACAAAGGTTCAATCTCCCATTCGTCTTCAACCGTGCCGATGCAGTGTGAACACTTGTGAACATTGAAAATCACTTTTTCTTCGCTAGGTGTTGCACGTATAAAATTTAAGATCGTTCTACAACTGGAACACTGCACAATATGAGATGTAGTTGTTTTTTTGCTGCAATCCGGACAAATAAAACCCAAATCACCAGGTGTTTCTTCCGGGTCCACAAGAAAAATTGAATTACATTTTATGTTGTTGCATTTAGCGAAGTGCCATTTAACAGTATCTTTTTTAGCGATAGCTTTCTCCCTCAAGTAATTATTGGTTGTAAACATAATTAGATATATTTAAAAAGTCTATTGAAAAAAATTTCTCTTGTAAATATTATTATTAATTATTTTTTAAATTAAGGCAGTAAAGTTAACATCATCCTGCATTGAAAGTAATACATAATTAATTCCACGAATTTTTTTTCAATTACTTTTTAATAATAATGATTGGAGCAGCATAAAATGGATAAAATCAATTGCTTTAAAGCGTACGATATTAGGGGGAAAGTACCTTCGGAATTGAATGGTGAATTGGCATATAAAATAGGTGTGACTTATGCAAAATTTATTGATGCAGAAAAAATTGTTGTTGGGCATGATATAAGAAAAACTTCTACGGCAATTTCAGATGCGTTAATAAGAGGATTTAATGATGCCGGAGTAAATGTTATTGATATAGGTCTGTGCGGAACAGAAATGATTTACTACGCTGTTCCATATTTTGAAGCCGACGGTGGAATAATGATTACTGCCAGCCACAATCCCCCCGAATATAACGGGATGAAATTTGTCAGGAAAGATTCTGTACCTGTAGGTTATGACAGCGGACTGAATGAAATTGAGAGAATGATACTTGAAGATAATGTTGATCCATGGGGCCCGCATGACCCAGGTAAAATTGAACATCAGAATATTATGAAACATTTTATTCATCATTTAAAAAAGTTTTATGATGCAGACAAAATTAAACCTCTGAACGTGGTTGTGAATGCTGGAAACGGCTGTGCTGGTTTATCCTTGGATGCCATTGAAAATGAACTGCCGATTAAAATGATAAAGATATTTAATGATCCCGATCCCGAATTTCCAAATGGAATTCCAAATCCGCTTTTAGTTGAAAATAGAAACTCAACAATAAATGCTGTAAAGAAAAATAATGCGGATCTTGGCGTAGCATGGGATGGTGATTATGACCGCTGTTTTTTCTTTGATGAAAAAGGAAATTTTATTGAAGGATATTACATAGTGGGACTGCTTGCTAAATCAATTTTAAGGAAGCATGCCGGCGAAAATATTGTACATGATCCCCGCCTAGTTTGGAATACACTTGAAATTGTAAATAAAGCTGGGGGTAAGGCAGTTGAGTCGGTTAGCGGACATGCTTACATTAAACAAAAAATGCGGGAAGTAAATGCAGTTTACGGCGGGGAAATGTCTGCTCACCATTATTTTAGAGAAAACTCTTATTCCGATAGCGGGATGATTCCGTTTTTATTAATTCTGCAATTAATGTCTGAAGAAAACAAGAAGCTTTCAGAATTGGTAGAAGAAATGATATATAAATATCCTTGCTCAGGTGAAATTAATTCTACAACTCAGGATCCGGCAAAAAAAATTAAAGAGGTTGAATCAAAATATTCAGATGGTAAAATTACTCATGTAGATGGCTTAAGTGTTGAATATCCTGACTGGCGATTTAACTTAAGAATGTCCAATACAGAACCTATTTTACGTTTGAATGTTGAAAGCCGAGGTAATAAAAACCTGATGGATGAAAAAACAGAAGAATTACTAAAAATTATAAAAGAATAAAAAATAATTATTTTGGAAGTGAGGTTCACTGTTAAGGAGGCTGTCTCAATAGTCGAAATTAGTCAGGCTGAGCTTGTCGAAGTCTGACAATGCCGAGTAAATTTACACTTCGACAGGCTCAGTGTGACAGTTATAATTACTTATGAGATAGCCTCTGTTAAGGCGAGCCCCACTTTAACTTCAACCTAAATTATTTCTCAACCGTTACTTCAACAGTAAAAGGAATTTTTAATTTATCCCATTCTAATCTTATTACTGCCGAAACATCCGAAGTTTTAGTAAATGTATATCGAAGCCATTCTACAAAACTTCCCTTTTCCGGTTTAACTTTAAATCTAAGTACATCTTCAGAAATATTATATTCAAATGCACCCCATTGATCGGCAACTTTATTAAATATTAAAGTCCATTCGCCGTTTTTTGAAGGTATTGCAAAGAAGCTATACGAACCGGCTTTTAATTTTTTACCGTTGATTTTTACATCTGTGCTGAATGTAAATTTAGTTGCTTCATCAGCTCCGGCGCGCCACACTACATTATAAGGAACCAGCTTGCCCCAAATTACTCTTCCCTTCACACCTGGACGACTATAGGATATATTTATCTTTGTTAAGCCGACCACCTGCATTACTCCGGCTTTGGGACTTACTCGAATTTCCTTATCGTTATACTTTTGCTGAGAATAAGTAAAATTTAAACTGTAAGCAATAAAAAATAAAGTTATTAATGAGATGCTGAAACCGTAATTTGGAATACGGAATTGTTTACGATTTTTATTCAACATTTACTGCTCCCTATGATTGAATTATTTAACCACTAATTTAAAAAATAATAATTAAAATTCATCCTCATTTATCAAGTGCGTTTTGAATCTTTTTCAATTCATCAATCACAACGTCGATTTCATCTTTTGTATTGTAAAAATGAGGGGCGAAACGGATAACACCTTCACGAACCGCCGCTTTAATGTTTTTCTCTGTTAACTTTTCAAAGATTTTTTGTGAATTTTCTTTATTGAAAGAAACGATACCAGCAAGATTATGTTCTTCACATTGTGAGAGAATGGGATTGATATTGATTTTATCGAGCTCACCAATAAAATATTTTGAATTCGATATAATGGTTTCCTCAATTTCATCATAGCCAAATTCATTAAACATTTTTAATGATGCATTTAAACCATAAATCCCAATAGTATTAAGAGTTCCTGTTTGAAATGCATCTGCACCCTCTCTTAAATTCAAATTGTAATCTAAAAGATTCCATGCATTTTTAACTGAATGCCATCCAACATAACTCTGAACTAATGTTTCCTGCAGATTTTTTGACAAATAAATAAAGGCTAAACCCTGCAGCCCCATTAGCCATTTTTGGGTTCCGCAGGAAATAAAATCAATATTATCCCTTTGAACATCAAGCCTAACTGCGCCAAGACCTTGAATGGCATCAACACCAAAAATGATTTCATTTTCTCTACAAAAATTCCCCAACTTTTGAAGATCAATTCTGTAACCAGTTAAAAACTGAACCTGGCTTACTGAAATTAATTTTGTGCCCGGTTTTACATTTTCAATAATATCCTCGGCAGACACAACCCCATTGTGTGATTTCACAAAATCAATTTCAACTCCATCTTTTTGCAAATTCAAAAAAGGATAAA
>CAZRMA010000368.1:0-4314 GCA_964600655.1 uncultured Ignavibacteriaceae bacterium | reverse complement strand
AATAATTATTTTGTGCCTGTTTATAAATTACAGCAGAAATATTTTTTGTAACTGAGGGAAATTCAACTCCGTTTTTATAGCTTGAAATATAAACACTGATATTTCCTGCTTGAGTGATTGCATATTGAATCAAAGTATCTTCGTTGGCTGTTTTGTTCTCCCCTAAGGCCGCATATCTAGCCCCGTTAATTTTCACAATTGAAGAATCATATAAAGATCTTAATCTAACTTGAATATTTAAAAAACCATTCAAATCCTGCGAGAGAGTTTTAATTAATGGTTTATACGTTCCGGAATTACCAAGCGCAGGAATTTTAACAGACCAAATTCCCCTTCCGTGGCTGCCAATTACAATCTCATCTTCAACATTCGTCATAGACCAAATTGCTACTGAGGGGAGTCCATTATTTGCAGCATGCCAGTTTTTACCATTATCAGTTGACTCAAATAAACCTATTTCTGTCCCCGCCCAAATAGTATCGGGAGATTGCGGCATAACAAGTAAATCATAAACAGCTACATCGGGAAAGCCGTTAGTGCTGACTGTTCCATTACCAAATCCGCTAATATCTTCCCAGGTTTGTCCCAAATTTGTAGTGCGAAGAATTTTTGGTTTTCGAGCAAAAGAAAATAAAGCATATGCAGTGGAATCTTGAATTGGATGAGTTGCTAGTCCCGAAATACCCCCCATAGAAGTAACCGAATATAAATTCGTCGGCGTAAAAGTTTCACCTTTATCAACTGAAACATTAATTTTTCCACTAACGTCCATCCTTGAACCAGCCCACACAATATTCGGATTCGATTTAGAGACTTTAACATCATGGAAAGAGCTTATCCCTCCCCAATTGATTGAAGAGATAGAGGTTAAATTCCAGTTTTCACCAAAGTCTGTTGACTTCCAAACACCTTGTTTGCCAACAGCAAAAAGTAAATCCGGTTCTAAATTTGTTTTGCCGACCTTAGTAATAAAGGGTGCACTGCCGGCGCCAACATCATCTAGACCTGTTATTGCTGTATTAAAAGTTAATCCTCCATCTGTTGATCTTTCCAAACCGTTGTATTGTGAGCCACCGATTATTTTTAATGGATCATCAAAATTCCACGAAGTTTCATACCCGTCGCCGCCAATTTGAAAATTCCATGGAGAGGAAGCAGTAGAATTTTCAGGTGATCGCCAGGTTCCATTATCCTGCATACCGCCAACATAAGCACTTCCGCCTGGCATCTTATCCACACCATAAAATTCAGTTGTGTTTAATCCATTTATTGGCTGAGTCCAATTTATAGAATTATCAGAAGAAACACCGATCCCGCCATCATTTGCATCTAATAGTCTAAATGATGTTCCCTGCCCTTTTATTACAATTAAATTATGGTTATCAACATGCACGTTGCCGGTTAATAAAGCAATTGATTTTCTCTTATTGGAGGGAAGTAGTTCTATTCTATATAACCTAACTCCGCCAACGTAAACAATATTTTCATCATATGGATGTGCCACAATTGTATTATCGTACCATCCCTGAGAAGAAAGCCAGTTAGGTTCAGTGCTGTCTCCAACAGATTTTTGCCATGAGCTGCCTGCATTAGTCGACACGTATAAATTTGAATAAGGATTTCCTTCGGCAGCCGCAAATATTTTATTAGTATTAACAGGAGAAATCGCTATTTCAAATCTGCCTGTTGAATCATCGATCCCAGTATTGAAAAGTTTCCACGTTTCACCGGCATCAGTAGATTTAATAATTCCTTTTTGATCAACTGCGCCAAACAAAATATTAAAGTTACCGGGTGTTTCGATAATTTGTAGAACTTTATTTACTCTACCAAATGCTCCTAAGGATGTTTCATCATAAACTTGGTACCAGTTTGTTCCTCCATCTGTCGATTTAAAAATCCCGGATTTATTATAAAAGCTTTCACGGTATCTTCCGGAAGAAGTTGAAGCTAAAACTATATCTGCATTTGAAGGATCTACAATTATTCTTGATACATTATTGAAATTTAAATTGCCTACTGTATTTGTAACTTGATTCCATGTCTCGCCTCGGTCAGTCGATTTTAACAATCCATCCCCATTTATCACATCTATGTTATACATGCTTTCCCCGGTTCCGGCATATATTATATTGTGATTTGATTGTGCCATTGCCAAAGCAGATACTGCAAGATTAGGAATATTTGGACTTAAGTTCCTCCAATTCTGCCCTGCATTAGTAGTTTTCCAAATTCCGCCTCCAACACTTCCAACAAACCATGTATTGCCGCTTGTGTCATCAGGATCTACTATTAGTCCTCTTACTCTACCGCTTACATTTCCAGGACCTCTTTCGATCCAGGGCAAGGTTCCCATTCTTTTTTCAAGACTGTTTTGCCGCCTTGCTTTTTCTAATTCAACTATTTTATAATTTTCAGGATAGCCGGATTTAGTTTCTCCGTATGGAATTTTCATTTCATTTAAAATCTTCACAAACTCATTTGGTTCATCTGCACTATTTTCACTTTCTTCAATCTTTTTGAGCTTTGCAATTTTTTCTGAAATAATTTTATTAAGAAATGGTTTAAAGCGATTGTGATCCTTAAGCTTTATAAGTTGTGCAAGCTGATATTTGTTTAGTGATTCTGAATTGAATGTATAATTATCTAACTGAAACTTGATTACGGATGTAAATAAAATGTATAATCCCGCAGCAATGAGTAATACGAATGTAAATTTCAATTTCAATTCCTCTTACAAATTAAATTGCATAATCCTTATTTTCATTATAAGTAATATTATAATAGCTATTAAATTTTTATTTCGCAGCATTATTCAGCTGTTCATTGTTAGAGTTTCCGATTCCCGATGAGCAGCTAAATAATAAAATTGCATACAACAGTATAAATATTCTTATTATCATCTTTTATAATTGGAATTTATTCTTATATTTTTTCAGAAACAAAGTAAAAATTAGATGATTTTCTATATCGATTGTGCAGCAAAATATTTAATTAACCGCTCCTACTATTATACTACCTCTTAAAGAATAAAATACTCAAAAAGCTAAAAATAGTTTTAATTTAATTTCAGTAAAATAAATTTGGAAAGCAAAAGTAACCTTTTCTGTCTTACGTGGTCTAATATAAAAACAAGAAAAGGAAGGAAGAGGATGAACAAAGTTAACTTTAATTTTTTGAAAGTATTTTTTTCTTCGGTATTTATTTTTACCAGCGCATTTAGCACAAACCTAAATAAATCATCAAACAATTACGCTGATTTACACACCATTAAAGAGAAAAGTTTCTCAATTCAACCCGGTAAAGATTTAAATATTGAAGCCTCATTTGGTGATGTAATGATTACAACCTGGGATAAAGCAGAAGTTTATGTAAAGATTTTGGGAAACAGTAAAGCAAAGGATAAAGTTGAATTTTATTTTAATAATAACGATAACGAAGTTTCAATAAAAGCCGAAAGCGATAGAAATATTTTTAACTGGTTTGGCAGCGGGCCTCAAATGAGATTTGAAGTTAAAGTTCCACAGAATTTTAATACTAAAGTTTCTACCAGCGGTGGAGACATTAAAATCGGCGATGTTAAAGGAAATAATTACCTTAGAACTTCAGGTGGTGATGTAACATTAAAAAACACTGAAGGAAACTTAAAAGTATCAACCTCAGGTGGTGATATTAAATTGTATCACACCAAAGGAACAATGGGAGTTTCCACTTCAGGCGGCGACATAAGGGCAGATGACTTTTATGGAAATTTAGATGCTGAAACATCTGGAGGTGATATTTATTTGAAAGGAAGCGAGTCATCAATAAACGCTGAAACATCCGGCGGTGACATAACTTTAAAGTACTCAGGAAGTAATAAAGGTATTGAACTTCATACATCAGGCGGTGATATAAATGTAAGTCTGCCTTCTGATTTTAATGCTTCGGCAAATTTATCATCTTCCGGCGGTGATGTTAGCTGCGACTTTAAAGGAAATAACGCCGATAAAATTTCAGAATCAAAATTTAGAGCCGATATCAATGCCGGCGGAAATAAATTAATAGCCAAAACTTCCGGAGGCTCAATTAGAGTAAGAAAAAATTAAGAACTGTTCATATTATCTCTCCACCAAAAGCGCTGTAATGCTATAAGACCTCCACTCTTATAAATTTTGCGGCGCTTTTTTTATATTTTAAATTAATCCGATACGCTTGTAATAATTTTATTCTTTTAATAGCTTTACATCAAAAGATTATGGCTGAAAAATTAATATATCATTTTATAAACGACGACGATTTTCTTCACATCTCAAATAAGATTAAAGAATTTGA
>CAZRMA010000367.1:2675-4336 GCA_964600655.1 uncultured Ignavibacteriaceae bacterium | reverse complement strand
GCCCAGAAATTTATATCTTTGGAGGAATCCAGGTTTAACTGGATATTGACAGAATGAATATCCGTTACAAGAATTCGAAATTCTTTGTAGAGCAATCTAACCACATCTTTTAACTCATTACTTTTATGCATACCCATGGAACGGCTTCTAACTCTTTCCAGAGCCGCTTCTATCTGTGCTTCTCTGGCCTGGGCTTCTGCATTTTTAATATCCAAAAATCGCGTATAAGCAAAGTCAAATACTTCAACAAATCTTTTGGCAACTGCTAAATTTTCGTCTGGTAATCTCTTCTCTGTTATTAACGCTAAATATCCTAATTTAAAAAAGAGAAAGTGAGCGGTAATTTTGTCAGGAGTAGTTTTTAATAATTTGGATTTTTCTTTTTCAGTATAATTATATTGTTCAGCAATAGTGTTTAACATTTGGGTACGTCTTTTTTTTGACATTTCCTCAATCAAGTATTTCTCTCGCGCAACTACAGCATTATGATAAATAGGAAACCATTTAGGCATGTTTTTCTTTAACAATTGCATTGATTTCTTAAAGGATGCGATTTCAAACGGTTTAACTGCTACTTTTGTTCTGGCCCTCCAAATTTCCCAAATATCTTTATTTTCATCTATGACAACTACAGTGCACCCAATTACTTTTCCAGTTAGCATATTAAGCTCTGTAAATAGCCGGTCAGTTACATTTCCAACTTCTTCACTTTTACGCAATCCAAGTGCAAGAGAGCGGACTCTTTCCAACGCAGCTTCAATCTTTGCTTCTCTTGCTTGCGCTTCTGCTTTTTGAAGATCAAGAAAGCGGGTGTAAGTTTGTTGGAATACTTTCCCAAAGCGCATTAGTACTTTATTCTCTTCATCTGTATAAGGAGTGCCTGAAAAATTTTCGATATACAATCCAACATTCTCCAACAATACACCTGATCCGGCAAGGCCAGGACAATTGAAATAATATTCCAATGATTCTTCCGGTACATCGGGAATAAACTTAAAAAGCTTTTTATAAAATTTGTTCTTTTCTTCAAAAGTCAGATGGTATGTGAAGAAATTTTGTCCCTTTTCTTTTGCTTCCTTAATGCTGTTATTGGGAGTAGAATCAAAACAAGGGATTGTTATCTCTGAGGGAGCCAAGTGCCTGTCAGCCAGCCAGATATGCAAATCATCTCCTGCTTTATAATCTATAATAAAGCCGGTATGTTCAATTTGGATATTTAAATGAACGAATTGTTCATATACAAGCTTTATTACCTCTTTGAGCTCTTCACTTTTTCGCATTGCCATTGTTCTTGCTCGTACCCGTTCCAGCGCTGCTTCAATTTCAAGTTCACGGTTTTGCTCTTCTACTGCTTTTCTTTTTTGTTCAAGTTCTTCAATTGTTTCTTCAAGCAGGATTGCAGTTGTCTTTTTAACTTTCTCAGTTCGTTCAAGTTTAAATGCAGTTATTTCTAATTCTTTATCAGCATCCTTTACAGCTTTTATTAGCTTATCTTTTTGTTCAGCATCCAGTTTCTCAGACTGCTGAATAATCTCTACTATGTTTTGAAGTTTTTGGTTCATTTAAAGTTTGATTTTTCTTTCATTACTACTTTTTTTAATTTGTTAAAATATTTTATAAAACCTGTCACACTTCGACTTCGCTCAGTGTGACATTTATTT
>CAZRMA010000367.1:0-2575 GCA_964600655.1 uncultured Ignavibacteriaceae bacterium | reverse complement strand
ATCCGGAGGCAATGAAAACCTTACTTTTGAATCTTGCGGAACTTTACCACCGCAATAGAATGATCCATCTTCCCAATCTATCATTAATCCCGGGCGCATTACAGGAGCGCCTTTTTCACGCTGCAATTGAAGTGGAAAATTTGTGGCAATCAACTGAAGTTGTTCTTCATTATTTTCTTCAGTCAGTTCACTTAAACCTCCGTATTTTTTAGTTAATTGAAGAACAGGCAAATTGTCAACTGTAAAAACATGGTTGCCTTCACTTTTTGTAACCGTTTTAGGTGTCCCCGCGGCTTTCCAACCGTGGGTGGCTTTTCCCTTAATAATGATTTTGTCTTCATCTAAAACTAACGCAACAACTCCGTGACTGCTGGAATTGCTGTTTGTAAATACAAACTGTTCTGTAAAAATGTAATCGTCGCCTGCCAATCCGCCAAATATGTTTACTTCTTTACCAAGAACATTTTCAAATCCCGTGATCATCTCTTCAGCATCAGTTTTATGATCACTGCTTGCTATTAAAAATGCCGGTTTTTGAAACTTTTCTATTGATTTTTTTGCTATTGATTCAGTTGCTAAACTAAAATTTCTATTTTGAAATTCTTCAAATAATATTGTGAAATATTCAGGCTTGATATCCAACAAAATAATCGCGGTGGAATTTTTGTCCATCTCATCATTGATAAATTCACCGTTCGATGTTGCACCAAATATTGCAAGTCCACGACTATCAAGTAGATTACAAATTTCTTCACGATCCTGACTGATGGATAAAAACACAATAGCAAGAGTCGGATTAAATCCGTCTTGCATACATTTATCAAGTTCGGTTTTTATTGCTTCAGGTATTTTTCCTTTAATTGATTTTGCTTTCATATCTTATCCCTAAAATTTATTTTTCTTTTAATGCCAGACAAAATGTTGTACAATTATGAATATCGGGATCGCCGTTGTTTGTTCTGCCAATTTCTCCATTGGAAAAAAAGCCTGCTAATGGTGCATCAAATATTTTATTAATATCTTCCACTTCATCGTTTACCAAAGGACCAATTACATCCAGCCTCGCAGCACAGCTATATAAGAATACGGCATCAGCTTTCTGGATATCCTGTTTCAATTTATTACATCTTTCTACTGCTTCTTCAACTATTTCAAAATCAGGAGGAACAGCAAACTGTAATTTGGTGCCTATCGGAGTCTCGCGGTGAGTGAAAATCGATCGGTCGTCTTTATTGAAGATCCCCAATAATGTAACAGCTTCACCTTTTTCTTTTGGAAATTGCATAGCCAATGTCCTTGATACCTGGATAACAGCTTCATTAAAATCCTCGGACAAATTTTTAATACCGGCATATCTTAATGTTAGATCAAGAGCAGGTTTATTATCGATTTTAAAGATTCGTCCGTCATTACTTTCAGTTACCGTTTTGACCGTACCAACCGGATTCCATCCGCATATTGAAGTACCTTTTATATCAACCTTTTCCATATCGAAAATAAGTGCAGCTAATCCAAATCTACTGATTTTTGAATTTGTGAAAGTATATCCCTCCGTAAAAGTAATTTCATCACCGGCAACTGCTCCAAATAATTCAACGTCATCGCCAGCAACATCTATAAATCCTTTTATTAGTTTTGTATAGTTAATATTAAATTGACTACTGGCTATAATAAATACAGGTTTGGAAAATTGTGTTAATGCGTTAGAAGCGATTCTATGAGATGCCACCTCAGGGGAATCCATTTCATATTCCTCCATGTAAATTTTGAAGAATGCCGGATTTATATCCATCAACAAAACTGATATTCCCCCGTATGAGATTTTATTACCGGAAATCTCTCCAAAAGTGGTTGCGCCCCAGATTGAAATACCTTTTTCATTAAATATTTCGACAATACCTTTTATGTCTAGTTTAATAGATAAAAACACAAGAGCCAGCGTTGGTTTAAATCCGTCTTGCATACATTTATCAAGTTCGGTTTTTATTTCTTCAGGTATTTTTCCTTTAATTGATTTTGCTTTCATAATGTAAATCCTACTTTAAATTTGTTTCATTATAAAAATTTCAATAACTATCAGTAATATTTCTCAAATTTCATAGCACAAATACGCCATCACTTTATTTTCGGAGGCAAGTTGCTGCCTGATATTTCTAAATAGTTTAATCATTCGTTTTCTTTTAGTTCTTTTTCCATAAGTCCTAATATTTCAACAATTAATTTTTGGGCTTTTTTTTGTTTTTCTTTTAGTTCTAATAAAAAGTTAATGTGGTTCTCGGTCATGTTTTCAAATTGTACATTGTCCAATAACGCTCTATTATCCATATCAAAACCCGATTTGGGGAAATTAAACCCTGAAAAAGAATTACTTACTTCATCTACATTGAGCCAACTGCCATGTTTTATGACATAATTTATAATATCTAAATTGTAATTTGTTAACACTTCTTCTCTGTATTTTATATAGTCCAAGTCAGGTTTCCAGGACGACAATTTGTTCCTTAATTGGGCATTACTGATAATGTCCAATCGGCCGGAGTTTATTAAATCGTCCAAAAAACCGTTTTGAGGATAG
>CAZRMA010000366.1:0-4337 GCA_964600655.1 uncultured Ignavibacteriaceae bacterium | reverse complement strand
TCTTCACCATTGTCATATAAAAAATCAATTGTTGTTTTATCCCCATTAGTATTTTTACTAAGGATGTATAAGTAATCCGTTGCCTTACTATTTTCTCTAATCTTTAAAACAGAATTAAAGCCATCAAAACCGGTAGGTTCTGTTTCATCGTTTGAAGGATCAAGAATGTCCTTCCCATCTACATTAAATTTATACGTATAATTTCCCGGTTCAAGTGCTATTTTAGTTTCATAAGTTCCATCTCCATCATCATCTGTTAACATATTGCTGCTCCGGTTCCAATTATTAAAACTACCGGTGACAGAAACCTTTCCGACGGATTTTATTGGCTTGTATTGAAATTTATGAAGTATGCTTTCATTCATATCCTCAAGCAGAATAGGTATTGAGTATTTCTTTTTATTCAATTCAAAATCTAATGTCGTTGCACCCAAAATATTAGAATTTGGCTTAATGATGAAAATATTATTATTGAAATCAAATCGAGCTGATAATTGATTGTTATTTATAAGTTTTACATCATAATTTTTAGAGTAAAATATATCGCTGACTAATATTGTATCCGTAACATTAGGCTTAATTTTTATTGGCTTAATTAGATCTGTTATTTCTTGTGCTCTGCATCCAACAAAAAATAAAAAGAATAAAATAGTAAATGCACATTTTGAAAAATTGAATCTCATAAATTTTCCTACGATAAATCCTTTATTATTAATTCGTCAAAATTTCTTAATGACTACTGCTTAATTTTGGTTCTATAGTAGACGGTTCATGTATTCTTTCTTCTTTAACCAACATCCACAATAAGGCTGAAATTGTTAAAGAAACCGTACTAATTATAAAAATTAAATTTTTATCTACTGCTTGACTGATTGCAAGTCCGATTCCAAAGCTTGCCACCAATTGCGGGAGCACAACCGATAAATTGAATAGTCCCATAAACAATCCCATTTTTGAGTGATCAACTTGCTGAGACATAATTGCAAAAGGCAGACTAATGGTTGAAGCCCAACCAATTCCTAGTATT
Organism: uncultured Ignavibacteriaceae bacterium; assembly: GCA_964600655.1. Classification (GTDB taxonomy): domain Bacteria; phylum Bacteroidota; class Ignavibacteria; order Ignavibacteriales; family Ignavibacteriaceae; genus CAVSWT01. The sequence goes on along the minus strand of CAZRMA010000366.1, from coordinate 3,310 downwards.
GCCATAACAAAATAAATTACCATAGGTGAAAATCCGAAAAGAAGAAGCAACCCGTATCCGATTGCCATCGAAGCTATACAAATGAAATGTGTTTTTACTTTGCCTATCTTTTTTGCTATTGGTAGCAGTACAAATGCCGGAAGTAAAGCGCCTACGGCATTTAATATCAAAAAACTGATGGTTACTACTTTCCCCATCTGAATGGAAACTTCATCCGGAATTACGGAGCCTTCAATGTATCCAAAAACTTTATATTGAACGTATGGATACATGTAAATAAACATAGTTTGAATACCAACCCAGGTAAATGAATGCGCGGCTAGCACTTTCTTAAAACCTATTATACCAATCTCGGTTTTAGATTCCCCTTCTGTTTTTCTTAATAAAACTTTAAAAATAAATATAAGCGTTATTATAAAACAGATTATTTCGGCGTAATAATTATTAAAAGTTATTTTCAACAATCTCATTGTTATTGCATAAACCGCATACAGTAAGAATCCCCAAAGAGGTTGAATAGAAATAAGGATTTCTCTAAAGGAGGACTTGCTTTCTGCTTCATTTGGTTCATCCGATAAAGTTTTTAATTCCCTTGGTTCTTCAATAAAAAATGTGGGAATCACAGAAAGTATGAAAACTAAAAAAACTCCAAAATAAATTAAAACATAATTATCCCAAATTGCTCCAATTACATAAGCCAAAACTCCGAATGTTCCCGAAATAGTTTGCATCCAAGTATATCCTTTGGTTCGTTCAACACCTTCGGGTGTAACGTCTGCAATTACAGATCGGGTTGGATTGAAACTGACATTTATGGCAAGATCTAAAGTTAGAGCAACAACAATTGCTACTCCAAGTATTCCTCCGATTCCTAATCCCGAAGAAATTACATCAATATTTGGTAAGGCTAAGAGCATTAATGCAGCCAAAAATCCTCCGATTAAAATAAATGGCCTTCTTCTTCCTTTCCATAACCACACTCTATCGCTGATTATACCTATAATTACTTGGCCGAGTATTCCAGCAATTGGGCCTGCTGCCCAAACCAAACCAATGTCGTGAATATCCAATTTATATTTTGTGCTTAGTATCCAGCTTAAAGCCGAAATTTGAATTGAAAGAGCAAAACCCATTGCTGTTGCCGGGAGACTAAGAAGAGCATAAAATGAGTTGGTAAGCTTTTTCTGAATTTCTAACATTAAGAACCTCGTCCTTTAATTTGCAGTTGTGGTAAAGATCAACCCTATTAAAATATGAAGTCGTGTTTTAATTTACTATTATTTATTTGTGAAATTATCGTTGAAAACTTTATTATTGCATAAATTTGTTGAAGAAAAGAAAATTAAATACTTTTCAGTTCGTAAATACTAATTTTGAAAAAAATGTTAGAACAAACAAACGAAAAAAATATTACGGTTAACCGTAAAGCAAGGCATGAATATACTATCCTGCAAACTTATGAAGCCGGTATTGTACTGCAAGGAACGGAAGTTAAAGCCCTACGGCAAGGAAAAGCAAACCTGGTCGACAGTTATGCAACTTTAAAAGAAAATGAAGTTTGGCTGGTGAGCGCTCATATCAGTCCTTATGAACAAGGAAATATAAATAACCACGAGCCGACTCGAACTCGGAAGCTTCTTATGAATAGAAGTGAAATAAGAAAATTAATTGGAAAGACCAAAGAAAAAGGACTTACACTTATACCGCTAAGATTATATTTTAAAAACGGTAAAGTAAAAGTTGAATTGGCTCTTGCAAAAGGTAAAAAGGTTTATGATAAGCGTGAAGCAATAGCAAAGAGAGATATGCAAAGAAATCAGGAAAGAAAGATAAAATATTAATTTTATTTTATTATTTTTAGCTTCAATTTTTTCAATAATAATTTAACAGAATTCAGTAGATGACCAAAATCCAATTTGCACCAATTAATGAACAGATGGATCTTATTAAAAGAGGTGCATTTGAAATTATTCCGGAAGATGAATTAGTTAAGAAATTAGAAAAATCTTTACAAACAGGAAAAACCCTTAACATAAAACTTGGGTGCGATCCAAGCCGTCCTGACTTGCATATCGGGCATTCGGTTGTTTTAAGAAAACTTGCACAATTTCAATCACTTGGCCATCAAGCAATATTAATTATTGGGGACTTCACAGGAATGATTGGCGATCCCTCAGGTAGAAATGCTACACGCCCGGCTTTGATGTTGGAAGAAACCAGAATAAATGGTAAATCATATTTTGAGCAGGCTTCAAAAATATTAGACAAAGATAAAACTAAAATTGTATATAACTCAGAATGGCTGAGTAAAATGAGTTTTGAAGATGTAATTAAATTAGCATCAAAATATACCGTTGCTAGAATGATTGAGCGCGATGATTTTACAAAAAGATTTAGAGCTGGTGAACCAATTAGCGTTCATGAATTTCTCTATCCCCTTGCACAAGCAATGGATTCTGTAGCAATTGAAAGCGATGTGGAGCTTGGCGGAACAGATCAAAAATTTAATTTACTTGTGGGAAGAGATATTCAAAGGGAATATGGGAAAGAACCGCAAGTGATTTTAACCATGCCTCTAATTGTTGGAACAGATGGAGTTGAAAAGATGAGTAAGTCTTATAACAACTACATCGGAATTTCAGATTCGTCGCAAGACATTTTTGGAAAAACTTTATCTATTCCGGATAGTCTAATTTTTAATTATTACGAACTTGCAACAGATATTTCAAATGAAGAATTGATTGAAATAAAAAATAAATTAAGTGATGAATCTGTAAACCCAAGAGATTTAAAAAGATCATTGGCAAAAAAATTAGTAAAAATGTATCACAGCCAGCAGGCTGCCGATGAAGCTGAAGCTGAGTTTGATAAAATATTTATCAACAAAGAAATTCCCGATGACATCCCCGAATTTATTTTTGAAAATGGGATTGAAGAAATTGGAATTTTAGATTTAATAGTAAAAGTTAATTTTGCTCCGTCTAAAGGTGAAGCCAGGAGGCTGGTTATTCAAGGCGGCGTTATTCTAGACGGAGAAAAGATAATAGATATCGCTGCTAAAATTAATTTAAAGAAAGAATCAATCCTCAAAGTAGGAAAGAGAAAATTTATAAAAATTAAAAAAGTATCTTGAAAGGAGATGAGAATTTGTATGTTCCATCTAAAATATTTTTTACAAAAGGGGTAGGTCGTCACAAAGAATATTTAAGCTCTTTTGAACTAGCATTAAGAAATGCCGGAATAGAAATTTGTAATCTTGTAACAGTTAGCAGCATATTCCCGGCTAATTGTAAAAGAATAACAAAAGAAG
>CAZRMA010000365.1:0-4342 GCA_964600655.1 uncultured Ignavibacteriaceae bacterium | reverse complement strand
TTTTTTTTCAAAAATTACAATAGTATTATTATCAAATTTTTTAAATGATAATCCGTTTTTATTCAATAAGTATCTAATTGTTTCTTCTGCAGTCGCTCTTATATTACATTTGTCTATTCTCTTCTTAGCTAAATCATCATTATAAATCAAATTTAAATTTGTTTGGTTTCGAATGTTACTTAGCGCATAACGAAGAGGTTTTTCTTTTATATCAAGAAAAACCTCTTTCTCCCAAGCGTATTGTGAATAACTATAATTTGATAACGAGATTAATATGCATAACAGTAAAAATATTTTTAAATAATTTTTCAACTTAAAGTACCATTGAAAGCTTATTATTTACAGTTACATTTTTTAATTCAAGATCTTGCAAATTAATTTCAGGATAATTTACTTCGAAAAGCTTTTTTATTTTTTGTATAATTAAAGCATTATTTCCAGTAGCCGAACTATTAAAATCGAACGGTTGGTTTAGAAGTTGTATATTTTGCTTTACAGCAGTTTTCATTTTTGCTTTTACTATACCAAGGCTATCAAAATCTTTAAATCTATTAATAAAATCATGATATAATAAAAACGTTAAGGGGAGATTTTGAGTTAACGGAGTCCATTCTTCTTTTATCTTTGGCTGAACTACAGCATATAAATATTCATTTATTAATTGTCCGTCTTTTATATTTTTAAGACAATCATCGTGAATAGCTAATACTCGCCATTCAAGATTTTGTCTCTTGGTTTCTTCTGCCATTAGAATTTCAGAATAAAGACGTTTAACCGCTTCAATTTTATTAATCATTATTTTTGAAATATCTGTTAAGTTATATTTTACTTTCCACCTCATTGATGAGTGGATAGGAATTCCATTTTCCATTGCTGGAATAAATTCTAATCGTTTACAATAATTTTCAGCGGCCAAATCTAGAGCTTTTGATCCAGAAGATTTAAAAAGTTTGGTTTGACCAACGGTTCCTTCTTTTGTGATAATAAATATTACAGAAACATTTCCTTCAATATTATTTTTTTGAGCTTCAATCGGATAAATAAGCGGGGGGTCATTTTTTACAATGGGCTTTGTAATATTATTATCCGTAGGTTGTTTAAAGGTTGAACAACCAGTTACCAATAAAAGTATAGCTGCGAGAACTTTTAATGCGTTTTTCATGATAAACCTCCAGTTTAATTTGGATTTATTTTCAGTTCTTAATACTATAATTCTCATTATTTTTGGTATAACTAAGATTTAGTGCCAAACATATTTTTGTAAGCACACTATCAAGGTTTTCATTGTCAAATGTACCGGTTAAATGTAACCTTGAAACATTATTGTTTGCCAAGTTAACTTTTACATTATAATAGCGTTCTAAGTCTTTGGCAATTTCAGATAGTGGTGTTCTTTCAAATACTAATTTTCCATCTAACCAACCCAACATAAAATCTGCATCAACTTTAGATGGTATTGTCGGGGCATTTTTTTCAACTATCTTACTTAATTCACCTTTTGTTAAATATACTTTTTGAGTAGAATCTATATTTTCAGCAAGACTTACCCTTCCTTCTTTTACAAGAACCCTTGTTTCTGCACCTCTTGACCAAACATTAAATTTTGTTCCAAGCACGGTGGTTATTGCATTATTAGTATAAATAATAAAGGGCCGCCCGTCTTTTTTTACAGAGAAAAATGCTTCACCATTTAACTTGATTACTCTTTTATCTCCAGTAAATTTTTCGTCATACTGGATTTTGCTGTCATTATTTAAATTAACAATTGAACCATCAGATAGATGAACCTCTAACCGCTGACCATTTTTTGTGGAAATTGTTTTTAGAACTTTATCTGGTTCAGAATTGTTGAAAAGAAGAATTGATGAAAATAGAATTAATAAAATTGAACTTATTACCCATACTGGCCTAAACTTAGGAGCAAATAGTGAAGCGACATAATCAGAGAAGGAGGGCTTAGCCGTTTTATTTGTTTCAATTTTATTGGATATATTATTTTTAAGGCTTATCCATTCTTCTTCTAAATTAATATTTTGCGCTTTATTATTAGGTTCGGTGGCGGACCAAATATTTTTTAATTCCTCATATAAAAGCTTGTTTTGGTTTGAAATACTCAACCAATTTTTTAATATCTCTTTTTCGTTCTCGGTGATGTTGTTGTTAAAATCTTTAATACAAAGATTTTCGTAAAATAGTTTTTTCATTAACAAATGTTTCCTTTATTGATTTCTATATAATAATACAACTGAAAGGACAAATACCCTACCATGATTTTTTAGTTTGACAAAACTTTACGTAATGTTTTAAAAGCTTTTGTCATTCTTTTTTCGACCGCTTTAACTGATATTCCACAAATTTCAGCGATTTCCGGGTATTTGAGGCCCTCTACTCTGCTGAGCATAAATACCGTTTTTAATTTTTCGGGAAGATTTTCTATACAAGAAAAAAGGTCGATTTGATTTTCCAGATTAGTAATATTTGATTTTTCTTTTGTAGAAATTGACTCATCAAACGATAGGTTTTTTGAAGAAGAATGTTTTTTTAAATTGATTATTTGATTTACTGCGGATTTATAAAGATATGATTTAATAGATTTTTCTGGATCTAAGTTGTTTCTGGAAATCCAGAGTTTTGTAAATATTTCTTGAACTAAATCTTTGGATACATCAAGGGTTCTTATTCTATAAAAACAAAAATTAATTAAAGGATTATAATATTTGGTGAAAAGTAGTTTAAATGCACTATCACTATTTTCTTTAATTTTTTGAACGAGTTCTTTATCACTATATAAGTTAGTGATATCATCTGGAGGCATGTTTATTGTCCCTACAGAAGTGATTTATTATTGTAAATATATATCTTAAATCCGAAATAGTGAATAAAAGAACAGATTAAAGGAGATTGTCTTAGTAAAAAACATGTAGTCGAAAAACAAAGCGAAGTCAAAGTCAGGAAATTTCCTCTCTATACTGAGCAGGGGTTTGGTTGCAAAATTTTTTAAAAGCAGAATAGAAAGCAGATTTGGAACTGAAACCTGCGTCATAACCTAAGGCCAAAATACTGAAGTCCATATTGGTATCTTTTTCAATTAATTTTTTAACTTCTTCAACCCTGTAATTATTAATGAAATCATAAAAATTTTGATTCAATTTAGTATTAATAATTTCAGATAAATTATGAGTTGATATCCCAAGCATGTTTGATAAATCGGAAAGATTAATTTTATTATTTAAATAAGGTTTTTCATCATTCATTAGTTTTAAGAGTTTTTGCAAATATTCTTCGGCGACATTTTCCGTCAGGCCGGATTTTTTATACGAGGATAATTTTGCGTTTTTGTCTTCGGTAGGAGATTCTCCGACTGGTTCTTCAATTATTAGCTTGACTTCATGCTGACGCAAGCTCTTATAACCAATGGTATATATAAAAATTGAAATAGCTATATAAATAAAAATGTTTGCCTGAAGTTGTTCCCCATAAATAAAATCAAGAATATATGCTAAGATTACTATCATCCAGATGACAGTCGTCGCGATTATTAAAAAAGTAAGCCACCGTAAATTTATTTGGTCAATATTGCCATAGGATAGTTTTAGTTTTTTATTGAATTTCTTTGCTTCAAGATAAGTGAGAACTACATAAATAATTCCATGAATTGGAATCAAATTTCCTATTAATTTTAATTGCCAGGAAACATCAATGTTGTTGATAACATTTAATTTAAATTCAGGGCTTTTAAAATAGAAAAAGAAAATTCCATAAATATTAATGATTATAAATGGGAGATAATGAAGCCAGTATATTTTTTTAAAACCTTCTTTTTTATGACCGAGTATAAGTGTATAAAGATAAATTGATGGTCCGTAAAGATATGGGAATGGCTGGGTGATGCCGATTATTTCAGGGAAAGTTTTATAATATCCGCCCACATAATGAACACCCATTAAAAGGTCAATCGTAAAGGCGATCATTGTAAATGCCAGTAAGCGGTTTGCGATAATGTTTTCTTTTTTCTTGAAAAGAAAAATTGCAAGCAGGATACCTTGTCCGGCACCTAGTATAAAAATGTATTCAATTATATGTGAATAATGAAGCAAAATTTTATCAGAAATTAATTTATAATTATTAAAAATACTGATTATATTAGATGAGTTACAAACCTTTATGTAGATTTTGAGTTATTGGTAAAACTGTTCAATAAATTTAGACTTCATATTCGAGGATAGGGAATGAATGATAAATTCAGAGCTTTGGTTGTTAGAGAAGAAAATGGAAAATTTATAAGAAGAGTTGAAGATAGAAATATAAAAGACCTTCCTAAAAGTGATTTAATAATAAATGT
>CAZRMA010000364.1:0-4357 GCA_964600655.1 uncultured Ignavibacteriaceae bacterium | reverse complement strand
TGATGCATCAATACATGATTAAGTACGCTTCCTAAAGAATACTTTGTATCTTCTCTCGTAGCCGCTCTTTCAACAGCTTCTGAAATTGCAATGCCCAAGCTGCCGGGAGAATTAGGATCTTGTGCTAAAACTTTTTTACCCGATTCAGTTTTATTTGTTGGAGATGAAAATACTTCCGCACCCCACAGATTCATCATTGATTTACGGTAAGGTTTTTGGTCAAAACTGATTTTTACCATATAGACTTCAAGGCTAATTCCAAAATGCTGACAGGCAAATGCAAGCGCGCTGCCCCATTGTCCAGCACCGGTTTCGGTTGTTAGTTTTTTAACACCTTCCGCCTTGTTGTAATACGCCTGCGCGACCGCTGTATTAGGTTTGTGTGAACCAGCCGGACTTACACCTTCATATTTATAGTATATTTTAGCCGGAGTATCTAATAATTTTTCCAAGCCGTAAGCACGGTAAAGTGGAGTTGGGCGCCATAACTTATAAACTTCCCGCACTTCTTCGGGAATGTCAATCCATCTTTCTTTAGATACTTCCTGTTTTATTAATTCCATCGGGAATAAAGGGGCAAGATCTTGTGGACCAATGGGCTGTTTAGTCCCCGGGTGCAGCGGCGGCTGCAAGGGATTAGGCATATCAGCCTGAATATTATACCACTGTTCGGGAATTTCATTTTCTGCTAGTAAAATTTTTTTCGTTTTTTCCATGACTCTCTCTAATATTTGTGGGGATAGAAATTAACAATTATTATTTTTAGTTGAAAGTTTGTTCAATTAATTATCTATAATATTTAAATTAATTTTCATAATTATTAGAATATTAAAATAATTTTCCATCATCGTATTTACCAAGCATTGCTTTTCTTATTAATGCTATTGGCGAGCTGCCAAAAGATAAAAATTTGTTATAGAAGTTTTGCAGATTATTTCTATTCAGTTTCATCCCATATTAATTTGCTATCTATTGTTCCATATTTTCATGTAGAACGATGTATTGTTTGCGCTAAGACAATTGAAAAATAGAATGAGTAGAACAGTTAAATATATTATCATAAAATTATTCCTATTTCATTACGGAATATAATTTTTATAATAAACCGAATATTAGCATTCTCAGTTAATATCTGAAAGAATTACTTTTTCCGTTGTATTTAGTTTTTTTATTGAATAAATTTCTTAAAAAATTCTGGGGAATCAATGCAAAAACTAATTTTATTATTCTGCATTTTGTTTTTTTATATCGCATTTGCCAAAAACAATAATACATCCCAAACAACTTCAACCAATTATAAATTATTTAACATAAATAATATTTCAACAACATTTTTTAACAATGGGGCCTCGGATTGGAATATAAATAAAAACAGCGCCGGATTTTATTACCCAAAGTGGAGCAATAAAACAGCAGTTTATTCTTCCGGATTAATGTGGGGGGCAAAAATAGAAGGCGATTCGCTTCCCTTAGTCGGCGGTTCCACTTATGGATCATCGCTTCAGCCTGGAAAAATTATCTTCCCGGGAACTGCCGAAGATACGGTTTTGCCTAAGAATAGAATTTACCGAATTAGAAAAGATGTTTACCCTGGAAGCATAAATCCCGATCTTTCTTCCGAAATTAATGATGGAGAAGGTGATTATACAACCATCAAAGCAGCATATGAAAAGGACTGGGAAGAATGGCCCGCTGCTGACGGAGCACCATTTGTTGATAAAAATTCGAATGGTATTTATGAACCTAATATTGATATTCCAGGAGTTGAAGATGCTGATCAAACTCTATGGTATGTTGCAAATGATTTAAATGCCGATTTAACTTACGAATTATTTGGCGCCCCACCATTGGGCATTGAACTTCAAGTTACAATATGGGGATACATAAACCCTGCTGTTTCAAATACATTGTTCCGAAAATATAAACTCATAAATAAATCAAACTCTGTTTTTAATGATATGTATGTCTCTATGTTTTCTGATATTGATATAGGAAATCCTATGGATGATTTTGCTGGGTGCGACACTATGCTGGGATTGGGATATTGTTACAATGGAAAAAATATAGATACTGCGTATAGTTATACACCCCCTGCTGTAGGATTTGATTTTCTCAATTTGCCAATGACTGCGTTTTATTACTGGTTTCCTAATCCGGGACTCGATGTCCCTATGTTAGGGGATCGCGAATGGTCCGTTGAATATTATAATTATATGCAAGGAAAGATTGGATTATCCGGACAGTATTTTTTCAATCCAATTACAAAATTAAATACGAGGTATGCATTATCGGGGGATCCCACAAAAGGCGAAGGTTGGATAGATGGATTACTATTTCCAGCCAATGATAGAAGAATAGGCCTATGTTCGGGGCCATTTCAATTAGGAATAGGCGAATCGAAAGAAATAGTAGTTGCTGAAATTGCAGCGATGGGAAATGATCGAATAAACTCAATCGAAGTGTTAAAGAAATATGACCACATAGTACAAAAATTAAATGATTTATCATTTGATATTAATTCTTTACCAGCAACGCCATCAACAGTTCAGGTTGATGCTTATTACAATGACAATATAAATTTATCATGGGGCAATGAATCTGAAAGTTTTATCCAAGGTGGTTATAAGTTTGAAGGATACAATGTTTACCAATTAATTGATAAAGACTTTGTATTTAAAGAAGCAGGAAAGAAAATAGCAACATTCGATTTGGCAGATGGAGTTACTTCGATTTTATCGAATGGGGACACACTTCAAACCGGTACAGATTCCGGCTTAGAGCATAGTTTAACGGTTATGTATGATGCATTGGAAAATTATAATTTGATAAAAGGAAAAATATATTATTTCGGATTAACGGCTTATACTTATAATCCTTATGCAAATCTTTTACAGAGCAGTGAAAGTTTAATAAAACTAATTAAAGTCAATTTTCAAGACAGTCTCCCAGGGCTTAATTATAATGATAAAATTAAAGTTGTTCATAATTTAGGAAATGGAGATGCTGATATTAGTCTTACTGTTGTTGATCCTGCGTTAATTACCGGGGATGATTATCAAATTAATTTTAATAAAATAAATGATACAACATTCTGGTCTTTGACCGATAAAACGGTTAATAAAATATTATTGAATAATCAGCCGCTTAATTTGAAAAACGATTATACAATAGTAGATGGGGTTCAAATTAAGGTTGATTCGATAATAAACTTTAAAAATTTCCAGGTCGTTGCAAATGCAAATGGCTTATTAGATCCGCCTGAAGGCGCGGCATTGGATTTTGATGGTTTCCCATCAACGCGTCCAACTGAAAGGCAGCAAGTTGGAGATGGGATTTGGGCAATTCATACTTATGATAATAGAGCACCAGGGATAACAGGAACTAACGGAAAATATTCTTTTTTTCTAGAAAGCGTTACCCGACTGGGATATAATTGGGCTTACATTTTTCCTTACGATTATGAAATGAGATTCACTAATAAAGGAAGTAAAGCATATAAAGCATTTGAAAATAAAGAAGTTATTGATGTTCCCTTTGAACTTTGGAATATCGGAATCGGAACTCCTAATGATCCGAGTGACGATTACAGAATGATTCCTTGGATATATGAAAACAACGGTAAACCCGATGCAGCAGATTTAAAATTTGATTTAAGCGCCTGGGGCAGCTATGACCATTCTGCTGATGTTGGTAATAATGATCCCTGGACAGATAGAGTTTATTGGATGGATCCGTCCGATCGCTCTCCGGGTGAAGCAGGATATTTAACCGCTGAATCTCAGATGATAGCTGGTACCTATGATGAGTACAATGACATTGCAACTTTGGTAAAAATAGTTTTAATAAATTGGAACGGTGGTTCGATTCCACCTTTTAACCAAGAATTACCAGAGACCGGAACTATTTTCAGAATTTTAACTACTAAACCTCTTTCATCAGAAGATATATTTGCTTTTAATTCTAATATGATTACTTCAGTAAAAAAAGAAGAAGCAAATAAATTTGAATTCAAGCTATATCAGAATTACCCGAATCCATTTAACCCTATTACAAAAATTAAATTTAGTTTAAAAGAGAATAGTAATGTTCAACTAAAAGTATATAATATTTTAGGTCAAGAAATATTTACTCTCTTAAATAACCAAAACATGCAAGCCGGAAATCATGAAATAAAATTCAACGGGGCTAATTTAGCGAGCGGCATTTATTTATACAGATTAGAGACAGAAAAATTTTCGGTAACTAAAAAATTAATTTTATTAAAATAATATAGAAATTTATTACAGTAAGATTAGATTTAGATATATTACACTTATATAATAATCAAATAAAATTCAATTGCTTTTAAATCTATTTT
>CAZRMA010000363.1:0-4369 GCA_964600655.1 uncultured Ignavibacteriaceae bacterium | reverse complement strand
CCGGCATTTATTTTTAAATTAATACCTTTTAATATTTCTTTGCCTTCAATTTTAACGAATAGATTTTTTACTTCTAACATTTTATTCCTTAATGATTTTAATCTTCTTTTTGAATTTTGACTTTTGACATTTGAATTAGCTATCCAACACTTCCTTCAAGACTAATGCTCAACAGCTTTTGTGCTTCAACAGCAAACTCCATTGGAAGCTCTTTAAATACTTCTTTGCAATAACCATTAACAATTAATCCAATTGCGTCTTCAGTGGATATTCCGCGTTGATTTAAATAGAATATTTGATCTTCACCGATTTTTGAAGTTGTTGCTTCGTGTTCAATCTGTGCTGATGGATTATTAATTTCCAAATAGGGGAACGTATGCGCTCCGCATCTATCTCCAATTAAAAGAGAATCACATTGTGAAAAATTACGTGCATTATCTGCTTTCTTTATTATTCTTACCAAACCTCTGTAGCTATTCTGACTATTTCCTGCAGAAATTCCTTTTGAAATAATTGTGCTTCGCGTATTTTTTCCTATGTGAATCATTTTTGTTCCGGTATCCGCCTGCTGGTAATTATTAGTCATTGCAACAGAATAAAATTCTCCAACAGAATTATCGCCTTGAAGAATACAGCTTGGATATTTCCAGGTAATTGCAGAACCGGTTTCAACTTGCGTCCAAGAAATTTTAGAATTGATTCCACGGCAGGCACCGCGTTTAGTTACGAAATTATAAATTCCGCCTTTGCCTTCTTTATCACCGGCATACCAATTCTGAACAGTCGAATATTTTATTTGTGCATTATCCAAAGCAACTAATTCTACAACCGCTGCGTGAAGCTGATTTTCATCTCTCATTGGGGCTGTACATCCTTCAAGGTAACTTACATAAGCACCTTCATCAGCAATGATTAATGTTCTTTCAAATTGTCCGGTATTAGCTGCATTAATTCTGAAGTAAGTTGAAAGCTCCATTGGACAGCGAACGCCCTTTGGTATGTACACAAATGAACCATCACTAAAAACAGCAGAGTTTAATGTTGCAAAGAAATTATCAGTGTAAGGGACAACACTTCCTAAATATTTTTTAACAAGGTCGGGATGATTTCTAATTGCCTCCGAGATAGAACAAAAAATTACTCCTTCTTTTGCAAGTGTTTCTTTGAATGTAGTAGCAACAGAAACAGAATCGAAAACTGCATCAACAGCAACATTGCTCAATCTTTTTTGTTCTTCAATTGAAATTCCTAATTTGGAAAATGTGTCTAATAATTGCGGATCGACTTCATCAAGACTATTCAACTGTGGTTTCTTTTTGGGTGCTGAATAGTACGATATATCTTGATAATTAATTTTATTGTATTTGACATTCGGCCAATGTGGTTCTTCCATCTTTAGCCAATGACGATAAGCTTTTAATCTCCATTCAAGCATCCAATCAGGTTCTTTTTTTATTTCAGAAAGCTGACGAATTACGTCTTCACTCAATCCGATTGGAAAACTGTCCGAATCAATATCCGTTACAAAACCGTACTTATATTCTTTGTTTGCTAACTGTTCTATTGTGGAAGTTTCAGTCGTACTCATTATTTCTCCTAATAAACTTTATCGAGAATTACCTGAAAAATTCAATTATTTTCTCGTTTCAAACGTAAACAAACTGTACAAAAAAGTCAAGATTGATTTTTATTAGATATTATCAAATTAAAAACATTAAAGGTTTTATTAAACTGTGGGTGCTTGGTAAATTGTTTTTAACCGATTATTCGATTAATTTGGCATACATTTTTTAAAAAGAGTATCATTTGGAAGAAAATATTAAAAACGGAAGTCAAGGCAGCCAGGAAATTAAAACGGGGTCTGAACGGAACGAAAATAGTAAAAGCGATTCTCCTGAAAAATCATCAGCAAAACGACCATATTACAACCGTAGAAGAAGATATAATAAACCCTCTTATCCTCAACAGCATCGGGAAAGATCTATGTTTAAGAAGGTTTCGGTTGTTATTCCTTTATTAAATGAGGAAGAATCCGTTTACCCTCTTGCAATGGAAATTAAAAAATCTGTAAAAAATTTAAGCGTTGGTCTTGAAGTAATTTTTGTAGATGATGGAAGCACTGATAATTCGTTAAAAAATATTAAAGATATATGCAAACAGGATAAGAGATTTAAATATTTAAGTTTTAGAAAAAATTATGGTAAATCTGCTGCACTTCACATGGGCTTTAAAGAGACTACCGGCGATGTTGTAATTACCATGGATGCTGATCTGCAAGATGACCCGAATGAAATTCCAAATCTGATAAAAAAATTAGAAGAAGGTTATGACGTAGTGAGTGGATGGAAAAAAATTCGGCACGATCCATTCATAAAAAAACAATCTTCTAAATTTTTTAATTTCATTACCCGTTTATTAAGTGGTATTCATATTCATGATTTTAATTGCGGATTGAAGGCTTACAGAAAAGAAGTTGTTGAAAACATCAAGGTTTATGGAGAACTCCACCGATACATTCCGGTTCTAGCAGATTGGCAGGGCTTCAAAATTTCTGAAATTCCAGTTAAGCATCATGCTAGAAGATATGGCAAGACTAAATTCGGTATCTCAAGATTTTTTAAAGGCTTTTTAGATTTAATAACAGTTATTTTTGCAACACGTTATATTAAAAGGCCAATGCACCTTTTTGGATTATTGGGTGCTTTATCATTTGTAATTGGTATACTTGTGAATGGTTATTTAACTTTTCTTTGGATTTCAGGTGTTCCGTTGAGTAACCGACCGATGCTGTTCTTAGGTATATTACTAATTATAGTAGGTGTTCAGTTTTTTTCGGTTGGACTTTTGGGCGAGATGATGGTGAATAATTTTCTTGATGAGAAAGAATATAATATAAAAGATAAGGGTTGAAGATTATTTTTACCCTGAACTACAAAGACAAATCAAATCTCTTCCCATTAAATAGAGACTATGTATTACGATCCAATTAAAGACGTTTTTGCTTCTGTAATAAAAAAAATTCCAGTATTAAGAATTCTTTTTTATAAAACTTTAGATATAATGTTTTTACGTTCTTGGTATGTAAGAAGAGAGCTAAAAAATATTAGAGCGGTTTTTAACAATAAGAATATTAGTATTTATGATGCCGGTACCGGTTACGCGCAATATTCGTACTTCATGTCAAAAAAGTTAAAGCCAAACAATATTTATTCAGTAGATGTAAAAAAAGAATGGATTGAGGATGCCGAAAATTTTTTCAAACAAAGCGGCATTAGTAATGTAAAATTTGGAGTAGAGGATCTAACACAAATAAATTATGAAAATAAATTTGATCTTATTGTTTGTGTTGACGTTATGGAACATATAGAAGATGATGTAAAGGTATTTAATAATTATTTCAAAGCATTAAAAGATGATGGATTTCTGTTAATAAATACTCCCTCTATTTATGGCGGAAGTGATGTGCATGAAGACAGCGAAGAAAGTTTTATTGGGGAACATGCAAGAGATGGATATTCTTTTGATGATTTAAAATCTAAACTTGAGCCCATTGGTTTTAAAATTTATAAATCAAAGTACACTTATGGATTTTGGGGCGATAAGGCCTGGAGGTTAGGAATAAAATTTCCTATGCTGATGCTGAATGTTTCCAAACTGTTTTTAATACTTCTTCCATTTTATTATTTAGTTACATTGCCTTTTACCCTAATTATGATGTATCTAGATTTTTCATCTGAAAATAAAATTGGCTCAGGAATAAATTTCATTGCCAGAAAATAAAATATTTAATTTAGGTAGAATTAAATGACAAAAATCAAAAAGAGAATATCTTCACAAAAAAATACTAAAGAAACTTTTTTCTCTAAATTTAATTTAGAAGAACTTATTCCTCAGAAGCATCATGTTTGGATTGTAATCCTAACAATAATAATTCTTTTCTTAATATTTTTAAATCCCCTTTATTTCGGTAATAAAACTTTTCAGTCAGGTGATATTGTAGCTACCAATTCAATGCATTCATATATAGAAAATCATGGAGATGGGTATACACTTTGGAACCCACTAATCTTTTGCGGAATGCCGGCTTACGCAATTGGAACTGCTTTTAAATGGTTCAACTTGATTTATGTCATTGCTACAAGTGTGCGCTCATTGTTTGCTTCATTTTTCTCTATTGCTTATGCAATGTGGAGTTTTTATCTAATTGTTCTTGCTATTACATCTTTTTTCTTAATGAAATATTTAACCAAAAATACTTTGGTTAGTTTATTTGTTTCAGTAGCAACATCATTCAGCACTGGTCTGATAGTATTTCTTTTTATTGGGCATGTAACAAAATTAACTGCGATATGTATGTATCCACTGATAT
>CAZRMA010000362.1:0-4373 GCA_964600655.1 uncultured Ignavibacteriaceae bacterium | reverse complement strand
TATTTCAATTTTATACGCAAAATTCTGGAGCCAATTGTTCATGAAATAATATGCAATTGGAATAGCAATTAAATTAGCAGCTATAATTAGAAGAATATATTCACGTATCATTATAGAAAACGCATTAAATATAGAAGCACCTAATACTTTTCTAATACCAATTTCTTTCCGGCGGGTTTGAACTAAAAGTGAGACTATACTAAATAATCCAATACATGAAATAACTATTGCAAAAAAACAAAAAATTAATATAAGAGTACCGGTTTGTTTTTCCGATTTGTAAAGACTATCGTAGGATTGATCAAGAAATGAATAAATAAATGGCTGATTTGAATTAACTTTCTTCCACACATTTTCAAGATAATTCATAGTTGATATAATGTTATCCCCTTTAAGTCTGAGTAAAATATTCGATGCACTCCATTGACGTAAATAAAAAATTACCGGAGGAATTTTATCTTTAAAAGATTCGAAGTGAATATCTTCAATTACTCCAATTACTTTTTGGGGATCAGAGGCATTGTTTATACCACTTAGCTCAGCACCAATTGGGTTTATTAATTTTAATTCTTGTACTGCTGCTTGATTTAGAATTACACTTTTATTCACATCAGTTTTATGTCCTTGTGAAAAATCCCTACCTAAAATAAATTTGGCTTGAAGTGTTTTCAAATAATCATAGTCAATTGCAACCTGTGCAGAATGAATTCCGTTGTTTATCTTTTTTCCTTTTATCCATGCTTGAGTGAAATTGTTTAAATTTTGAGATGGTACATTAGTTCCAGCGGAAACTGATAAAACTTGGGGGTTCTGACTTACCTTATTTTTAAATTCTTCAAAACGTGTATACATATCCTTATCATAAGGATTATTGATTGAAAGCAAATGTTCTTTATTAAACCCAAGGTTTTTATTCAGCATAAAGTTTAGCTGCATAAAAATAATTATTACAACAGCTATTAAAGCAATGGTAATTATAAATTGTATCCATGTTATAATTTGTCTAAAACCGAATTGCATTCTAGATAATTGAAACCTAGACCCAAAAGAACTTCCTTTGAGCCTACTAAGAAAATCAGAAGTAAATGCTATAACAGAAGGATAAATAATTGAAGAAAGAGTTGTAAGAAATAATAAACCAATTATAGATAACACAATCTCCCATTGCAATAATGACGCATATTCAAAATGCTTACCAGTTAATTGGTTAAATTGATTCATCAAAAGATCTACAAGTACAATTGCAGAAATGAGTGAAATAATTAAATATGAAATCGTCTCCAAAAGAAATTGACTTATTATGTTTTTCCTATCAGCGCCTAACATTTTTCTGACTGCAAACTCTTTTTCTCTTGCCTTAACATTAACACTCAACAGATTGGTATAGTTAAAGGAAGCCATAATTAAGATTAATATGGCAATGATTACAAAGCTTCTTATGTATTTTATATTACCGTGCGAAACAATCTCCCATTTTGTATCTGATGAGTAAAGATAAATATTGTTTAGAGATTCCAGCTGCAGACCAGCTCGAAATTCACTTTCTTTTCCAAATTGTTCTTTAAATATTTTTTCTAATTTGTTATTAACAAGTTTAATTGATGTATTTCTATTTAAAAGAAAATAAAAATAAGAACCTGACATTCTCATATCAGTGAAAAATTCCGGTTCAATAGTTTTCAAAGAATTGATTGAAGCAATCATATTTGGCCGCAAGCTTGAATGCTGAGGTACTTCATTTAGTATTCCTGTAACTTTAAACTCAAATTTGTTGGAGAATATTATTTTTTTACCAATTGGGTTTGAGTTTCCGAAATATTTTTTTGCAATAGTCGATGTAATAATAATTGAAAAGGGGTCTGATAATACTTTAGTTGGGTCTCCTCTTTTTAAAGAAAAAGTAAGCACATTAAAAATATTTTGATCAGCAAGAAAAACATTTTCAGAAAATATTTTTTGTTGATATGAGATGGAGACATTCATCCATCTTGAAATTCTAAAACCATCTTCAAATTCAGGTATTTCATTCATTATGATTGGATATAAAGCAGCTGGCATCAATGAAGATGTTTCCCCTGAATCTTTATTTTGGAAAACTAAACGATATACTCTGTCTTTCTTTGTATTAAATTGATCAAACTGAAGTTCATCAAAAATATAAAGCAAAATAAACAGACAGCCTGCAATAGCAATTGCCATACCTGTAATATTAATTAAAGATGAAGATCTTTGTTTAAAGAGGTTTCGGTATATGATGGTTAAATAATTCTTTAACATTATTTCTCCCTCTTATTCATATCTTAATGATTTAATTGGATTAGCTGTTGCTGCTTTTAGTGCCTGGAAACTAACAGTAAGTAATGCAATAATTATTGCGATTATTCCTGACAAAGCAAATATCCACCAGCCTATTTCAATTCTATAAGCAAATTCTTGCAGCCACTTATTCATGAAGTAATAAGCAAGTGGCCAGGCAATTATAATTGCAATAACAATCCACTTAATAAATTCTTTAGAAAGCATCAAAAGTATTGATGGAACCGAAGCCCCCAAAACTTTTCTTACTCCAATTTCTTTTGTCTTCTGTTCAGCAAGAAAAGTCGCGAGCCCGAATAATCCCAGGCAAGCGACAAAAATTGCAAGAATAGAAAATGAAAGAGCTAAAGTGCCTACCTGCTGTTCAGCTTTGTAAACCTCACTAAAGGAATCATCCATAAACTTATAACTAAAAGGCATTCCAGATGCCATCCTTTTCCATATGACTTCAGCTTCTTTCAAAATATTAGGAGTTTGGGCGGCATTTATTTTAAACGATGCAAGATCATTATTTCTTCCGTGTACAAAACATAGAGGGCCAATATCCTGGTGAAAAGATTCGAAATGAAAATTTTTTACAACTCCAATTATATTATAGCTGACTAACCTTCCTCCCCCAACCCAGGTATAAAGTTTTTCATTTAGGGGATCTTTATAACCAAGTTGTTTCTCTGCTGCTTCGTTTATAATAAGAGATAAAGAATCTGAACCAAATCCGGGTGAAAAATTTCTTCCTTTAATTAATTTAATTCCAAGTGTCTTCAAATAATCATAATCAATTTTCCATCTCTGCATTGTAAAACCGCTTTCAGAAACCATTTCAGCTTTGTTATAGAATGCACTAAAATTTCTTGCAGAAGGAATCGGCAGAAACCCGGATATTGTTCCTGAAGTTACCCCGTTAATTTTCAGCATTTCATTCTTAAAGGCTTCAATATTTTTTCCAAGGTTATATACATCATCTATAATCAATACTTGATCCTTCTGATAACCAAGGTTTTTATTCTGAATAAAATTGAGCTGCTTATAAATAATAATAGTGCCGGTTATCAAAATGATTGATGCAGCAAATTGAAATACTACAAGCGCACTGCGCAGCCCTCCTCCTTTGCTGCCGCTGGATAGTTTGCCCTTAATAATTTCAATTGGACTAAAACGAGAAAGGAAAAAAGACGGATAACTCCCTGCTATTAAACCTATTAAAAAAGGAAGTAAAAGTAGAAATAATAGAATTGAGGATGAATACAGGGCATTTAAACTTAGTTCCTTTCCGGAAATATTATTAAAGAAAGACAACACATGATATACGATTACTATTGCCAGAATGACTGCGATTAATGCTGTCAAAGTTGATTCGGTTAGAAACTGGTAGATGAGACTTTTACGTTCTGTTCCCAAAACTTTTCTAATACCCACCTCTCTTGCCCGGTTTGCCGAACGCGCTGTAGTAAGATTCATAAAATTTATACATGCAATAAGTAATATGAATAATGCCACAGCGGAAAAAATATAAACATATTGAATATTTCCGGCGGGTCTGATTTCCTGAATACGTTTAGAGTAGAGATGAATTTTTGTTATCGGAATAAGTGAATATTCAATTTTATTCCCAGCTCTTTCAAATTCCTCTTTGCTGTTTACCTGAATATGTTTTTTAGCATAGGGGAAAACATATTTATCATTATAAATACTAAAATTCTTTTCAAACTTTTTATAGTCAACTCCTTTTTTCAACAAAAGGTATGTATGAAAATTGGATGAAACAAAATTGCCCCAATCATAATTTAAATTTTTCATGGAAAAGAGAAAGTCAAATCTGAAATGTGAATTCTCAGGCATATCTTTTATTACTGCTGTAACTTTGTACAGAGTTCTGCCGTTATCATCTGTTTCAATATATTTGCCAACAGCATCAACAGTATTAAAATATTTTTGGGCAATTGATTTGGTAATTACAACCGTGTTTGGCTCATTCAATATATTATCAGTATTTCCTGCAAGAGCGGGAAATGTAAACACCTTGAAGAAGGTAGAATCGACGTAGGCAATTTTCTGTT
>CAZRMA010000361.1:0-4398 GCA_964600655.1 uncultured Ignavibacteriaceae bacterium | reverse complement strand
CTTCTTTAACAAATTCTTTTTTTAATAATTTAAATCCATGGTAAACATCTCCCTGGTTAAATTGTGCGAAAGAATTAACTGTAAATAATGAAAATAAAAGTCCTATAACGATTAAAAAGATTTTCCGGTTTAACATGACATTCATCCCGCTTGGTTAGTTATTTTATTTTAATATTGGTTTTTACTTATGTAAAAATAATTAGAATGGAATAGAATAACACCTGATAATTGATGGCAAGAATTATTTTTTAAAAGTCCCTCTTTAATAATAGACCGGTTTGCAATTTTAATAGTGCATAAAATCAATCTTAAATTTTGAAGAACATCCGTTCATATTTATCGGAGAGATGGTAATTATCAATTTTTATAGATCAAAGTTGTTATACTATTAAAACAAAAAACAATCGGCTAATATAACTCTGATATTAATTATTCCGATAACATGTCGATAACCAGTTCAATGTTCTAAATAAAATTAATTCTAAATACCATTCTATAATTAACGTACCTCGCCAGCAGCATTTACAAGTACTACATCTGAGAGTATTGCTGTATCAGCTTTGTCAGGCACATGAGAACAAAAACCTATTCCAACATAAAACGGTTCTTTAATAGACAATTGGATTGGCGAGCCGAATTGGTTCATTGGCTCTCCATTCATGCTTACAAAAAGCGATATTGAATTGCCGTGTTTCTCAATTCCAATGCGTTTTGCGTGAGCAGTAACAAGATCATCAGGTGATTTACCGCCGGGAAGTCCGCCTCTACTGCCAATACGATACTCCATATCTTTTATACGCTGGCCCTTTTCAGGGCGCCAAGCAAGGTGTATCATACCATCACCATGAAGCGCAACAATTGCTTCTTTTGAATCATCTTCAAGACTCTCACGAATGATGAGGACAGCCTTGCGGTCAAAGTAGCCTAATGAATCCGGATAGCTTATGTCTGCTGCAAGTGAAATATCACCTGACATTTTTTTCCACAGAAAACGAAATTCATCACGTACATACCAAATATTATAACCAGCTGAAAGGATTGTGTATTGTTTTGTTATTGGATCGTAACTGGAACTGCCTGGCACTAACGCTGCTCCAACATCTGATTGGCCTTCAAATATTCCAATTGGTATGTTAGATGTTCTAGCAGGCCTATGAAAATCAGATGGAGGCGATACTTGCGTATGCGTTTCTGAACCAGGCTGTGCCCACTCAGGTACGTCTTTGTTTTGAGCAAAAACAAAATATGGCAAGACACAAAACATTAATACAAATATTAATTTCATAACTATTATCCTTCCCTTTTTTTTCAAATTATAAAAGTATACGACTATGCAACTAATCCGTAGCCTAAAGCAAGAATGCTGTTTAGAAAACAACTACTGAAGATTCAGCAAACCTTGTGTAATTTTCTTTGCACACACGGTTTGCAAGTTTATTAATTAGAACTACTACTATGAACAAGTTAGCCGAAATGGAAGCACTAACCCTAAAATTTAAAAAATTCCGAGAACAAAATTAACCTGCCCGCCTTTGATGTGGCTGTCCGGTTGAAGCACTTGCTAGCTGCATTTTATATTTAGATTTTTATTTTATCTAATAAACTTTTACCAGTTAATTTTTCTCCAATTCTGAACTGTACTAAGCTAAAAATAAGGGTATTGACGATTAGGATATAAATAATGAATCCTGAATTAGCAAATGTTAACGTGTTAATGGTTAATAGTGTTAGTATTACGCCAAATGAAGTAGCTATCCAAGGCCATGCTATTTCAGTGTCAGGATATTTGTAGGCCTTAATTATTGTAGGAAGTGCCGCTAGTCCGTCAGCAAGAATACTAAATGCTATTGCAACATTTCCTACTTTAGTAATTAGCCAAAGAACTAAACCCACTATAGACAACACGCCGCAAAATAAATCAAACTTTGTTAATTTCCATTCGGCTTTTTTATTTACAAAGGATGCGATGAATACCGTTAGGGGCAAGAAACCCGTACTAAAAGTCATTAAAGATTCTAAACCGACGCCTTGCTTAATTTGTGCCGCAAACGCAATGAGTGGAGCAATAGACCAAAGCAAGAATGATACTCTGTTTGGTTTTACCTTTCCCTTAACAGTGTCTACTAGATAGGCTAAAACACCTATTGCCCCGATAGTTGTTCCAATGAATATAAAATTTTGATTTAACATATTTAATCTATTTGGCTACTTTTTCTTTCACAAAAACCTCAAATTCGCCGAACTAAAATGGCAGTCGGCATTGAGGTGCTGGTTATATCCGACTGCTTATTCAGATATAAAAGTTATTAATTCGATAAATATATATAACTATAATTTTTTTGCTGCTCCACCCAACTTTGTAATAAAGCTATCAATTGGGTTCCCATAATTCTATTTTGTTGCCTTCTGTGTCCATAATATGTACAAATTTTCCAAAATCGTAAGTTGCAATACTGTCAAGTATAGTTACTCCGTTTTCTTTGAGTTTTTTTACAAGTCCTTCAATATTCTGAACTTGGTAGTTAATCATAAAATCCTTTTTGGATGGAGAAAAATATTCATCCCCTTTTTTGAAAGGTTTCCATTGAAGAGAATTTATCACGTCAGGTCTGTCAATAAATCTGGATTCAAAACTCGAAGAACCCCAATCATTTATTTCAATTCCTAAATTTTTGGTGTACCATTCTTTCGTTTCCTTCAGATTCTCTGAATAAAAGAAAATCCCACCAATTCCAGTAACTTTTGGAATTGTGTCATTCATAATTCCCTCATGTTTATATGTGTTATTAGTATTGTTTATTTTATCACTTGTATTGCAACTTAATATTAGTAATGAGAAGAGTACTGTTATCATGACTTTTTTCATTTTATTTTCCTTTCATTACATATCAAATAGATTAGCATAATTAGTAATATTACTTAGCACAAGCTATTAATTATACTGAATGATAATTATTGGCTCTTGATTGATACACAAGAATTTTATTCTCATATATTAATCACCTTATATTATGATATTTTTTTCTGACTAATAATGATATCCTCAGTTAAAATGAAATCGAACCATCATTTTCAGAAAATATTCCAGAAATAAATTCTTATATCATCTCTTCATCAAAACTTAGGTATCGGCTGCCCGATAATCCACGGTGCGCCTGCATCCATTAATGCTTTTTCAATTGCCGGCAATTTTATGTTTAAAACATTATCAAGCTCTTTTTTTAATTCATCAAATTGGGCCCCAGCAATCTGCAGACTATGTTTAAGAGTTTCTGTCGGTCCATAAGTAGAATACATTGTTCCAAAGGAAGCCAGCTCGTGTCTTGATAAAGATGTAGGATTAGTTTTTTCTCCAACTTGTTTTTTAGATGCGTTGCCGTTCATCTTTTCATCAATTGCAAATAGCTCCTGTTTAAGTTCGTATAATTGTGTATCGAGTTTTCCGGGCGCAGCAGGAGTACGCTTCAATGCACTCTCCATTAACCCCACTCTTTTCACTGTTTCATTAAGCACTTTAGTTGCAGCAGTTACAGATTTGTTAATTCTTTCCGTTTCTTTCCAGAATGCCGCAGTAACCTGCGGATCTGAACCGGGAAGTGCCCCTTTGTACATTCTCTCTACTTTAAATTTCGTTGGTCCCGATAAATCGGTAACTAAACCATCTAACTCTACTGAAAGTGTGACTGAGTATTCCCCCGGAGCTGCCATAGCGCCTATATAGCTGCCTCCGGTATCAACAATTGCATCTGTGGCAGGAAATCTTAAATCCCATGCTGCGCGGTTAAAGCCTTTATTGTTCTTACCTTCAACTCTCCTTACAACATTTCCCTCAGAGTCTTTGATAGTTAACCAGATTTTCGGTTTGCCCTCTCTTCTTTCAGCTTCAAGACTGTCCCAGCCAGGGAAATTTACTTTTTCTTTTTTCTCAATTAATTTCTTTTCATTTTCCTGACGGATAGATTTAAGAGTTTTAAATTCATCTTTTAGATAATAAGTAAACACGGCTCCAAATGGAGGATTTGGCCTGGTGAATGTTTCAGAACCCTGGATATCTGCAAGATCATTCTGAATATACCACCACGCTTTTTTAGGTTGGAAAAGAATAGCTTTTTTGTTTAACTGATCAACTGAAATATTTCGTAAAGGAGAATAGTCGTCAAGAATATAAATCCCGCGGCCAAATGAAGCACACACCAGATCATTTTCTCTTCTCTGTATAGCAAGATCACGGAAAGCAATTGTCGGTACTCCGCCGGTAAGTTTTATCCATTTACTTCCGCTGTCAATCGTAAAATAAACTCCGAATTCTGTTGCAGTAAATAAAAGTTTTGGATTAACATTATCCTGCACTAAACGCCAAACTAAATTTCTTTCTGGGATATTCCCTTTAATAGATTC
>CAZRMA010000360.1:0-4404 GCA_964600655.1 uncultured Ignavibacteriaceae bacterium | reverse complement strand
TTTGCAATGATTGACAGCTTATTAGTTTGGTGCAAGGAAAATCAAATGTACTTGATATTGGATTTGCATTGCGCTCCCGGCGGACAAAGTGATGAAAACATCAGCGATTATCAAAGTGGTGTTCCATCTCTTTGGGAAAGTGAAGCTAACAAAACCAAAACTGTAGCTCTATGGAAAAAGTTAGCTGAAAGGTATGCAAATGAAGAATGGATCGGCGGATACGATCTTTTAAATGAACCCAAATGGAATTTACCACCAAACAATCAGCCATTAAGAGATTTATATATCAATATTACAAATGCAATTAGAGATGTAGACACAAATCATATCGTTTTTATTGAAGGCAATTGGTACGCTACTGATTTCTCAGGTTTGGATACTCCGTGGGATGATAATTTCGTTTACAGTTTTCATAAATATTGGAACGGCAACGACCAGAATTCGATTCAATACTTAGTAAATTTAAGCAAACAGTACAATGTTCCACTTTGGCTGGGCGAATCAGGTGAAAATTCAAACAAATGGTTTACTGATTGTATTGAATTAATGGAAAGCAATAATATAGGATGGTGCTGGTGGCCGCATAAAAAAATTGAATCTATTGCAGGACCACTTTCGGCAAAAGCAACTCCTGAATATAATGTGCTTCTAAACTATTGGAAGAGCGGTGGAACAAAACCTTCAGTAACATATGCAACAAATGCTCTGATGGGAATGGCTGCAAATCTTGCCATTGAAAAATGTGAATTTCACCCTGATGTAATCGATGCAATGTTTAGACAAATTAATAATGATGCCATTATTCCTTACGGACAAAATAACGTGCCCGGCAGAATATATGCAGTTAGATATGATATGGGGAAGATGGGCAAAGCATACAAAGATGAAGATTACCAGCAGATTAACGGATCCTCGATGACTACCTGGAATACCGGCTGGACTTTACGTAATGACGGAGTGGATATTGCAAAATGTTCTGATTCATTTTCAAATGGTTATGATGTTAGTTGGATTGGAACAAATGAATTTTTGAACTACACTGTTAATGTAACAGAGACCGCAGTTTATAGTATAAATATTAGGGTTGCCTGCAATAATTCCGGTGGAAAAATCTTATTCAGAGTAGATGGGCAGAACGTAACTAGTTTTATTGATGTTCCGGTTACTGGCGGCTGGAACTCATGGAGAACTATTTCGGACACGAGCAATATTGAATTGACCGCTGGGAAACATACCTTACAAATAAATTTTTACTTCGGTGGTTTTAATGTCAATTCATTTGATTTGACGAAAACCGTAGTAGGTGTAGAAGATAAAAAAGAAGTAATAAAATCTTTTAAAGTTTATCAAAATTATCCTAATCCATTTAATCCAAGTACAACAATAAAATTTTCTATTCCTACAGATGAATTTGTAAGTTTATCGATTTACAATATAATTGGAGAAAAAGTTGCTTCACTATTAAATGGGAAAATTTCATCCGGTATACATGAAATAAATTTTAACGGCATCAATTTGTCAAGCGGAACTTATATTTATAAGCTGCAAGCAGGCAGTTTTACCTCAACAAGAAAAATGATGGTGATTAAATAATTATTTCATTTGATTAAAATTCAAAGATGAATTGACAGAGAGTAAATTTACTCTTTCCCCTCTTTTTCTTAGAAGCCGCTTATTTAGCGGCTTTTTTATATTGTTATTAAGAAAGGAATAAAAATGTTAATCGTTCCGCTTATAAACCCGAACGTAATCAACCAACATTTGCTGGGGAAATATATTGTTATCAACTTGCCCGCCAAAATCACCACCAATCGCTATGTTCAAAATTAGATGAAAATTTTTATTGAACGGCCAAACCTCCCAGCCTGTGTGCTCATTATAAAAAGTAAAATATTTTAATGAATCAATAAAGATACTTAAAGAATCTGCATACCATTCCATGGCGTAAACATGAAATTGATCTTGAACATCAGGAATTTTAATCGTCTTAGTTTTTTGTGTGTTGATTCTCCAATAATATTTATTAGTATGAATTGAAGCATGAATAACCCCAGGATCATAACCAACATGTTCCATAATATCAATTTCACCGTTATCCGGCCAGCCGCCGTTGCCGTATGTCCAATTAGTAGGAAGCATCCATATTGCAGGCCAAGTTCCCTTACCTCTAGGAAGTTTCGCGCGAACCTCAATTCTGCCGTATGTCCAGTTACCTGCCCGTTGGCTATATAATCTTGCTGAAGTATAATCATTGCTTCCCGCCACTTCTTTTCTTGCTTCAATAATTAGATGACCATTTTCGACACGGGCATTGCTGTCTCTTTTGAAAGTGTAATATTCCAACTCATTATTTCCCCAACCGCTTCCTCCAACATCGTAACCCCATTTAGTTGAATCAGGTAATCCGGAATAATTAAATTCATCGGACCAAATCAAATTCCAGTTCGAGGTATTATCCTGAGTTGACGGTTCTGTGGAATTATCTTTGCAGCCTAAAACTATAATTAGAGTTGCAATAAAAAATATAAAACTATATTTCATCATCTTTTGTTCGTCTATTTATTATAAAAAAAATTGCTTGTATTATTCATTACTTTAATAAAATCAGTTTCTTCATTGAATGAGATTCATCCCCCACAATAGAATAAAAATAAACACCTGAACTGAATGATTGATTATTACTATTTGCAGAATTCCACGTTATTTCATTATAACCATTTTCTTTTACGCCTAAATTTTTTTGAAAAACTTGCCTGCCAAGAATATCATAAACAAAAAAAATTAATTCCTGTGATTTATTGTTGTAATAATTAATTTTTGTTAATCCATTAAAAGGATTTGGATAATTTTGTTCTAAATAGAATTTACCCGGAGCATTTTCAATTTTGTCATTCAATCCGGTTGAAATATCTTCTATAACAAGGCCGTTTAATTGCGGATTATTTTTCTCTGCACATAAGTTTATTTCCATTATTTCGTCATTAACTTCTACATTATTTACATCAATATCATAAGCTGTATTTTGATTCGCACGAGCATAAATATCAAAATTGTTTTCAATCAATTTTCCCTCAACGTAAATATCAAATACTCTTTGATCACTTGAAGAAAAATATTCTTCTGCAAACATGAGTTTGACATTATATTTTCCAATTGGCAATCTAACCCTGTAGCTTACCAATCCATACCGGTTACTTCTGTAAATTGAATCTAAATCTGTTCCATTTATTTGAAGAGTTGAAGGATATTCAGATGCAGTTGCGTCCATATAACCGTATTCAGTACTTTCATTCCATGGTTGATCTGCTAAAAACCCCCGGGCTGATTTACCGCCAACATTGATTTTAACTGGAAATGATAACTGTTTGGAATTGATTATCGAGACAGAACTGGTTGGTATTTTATTAGGCGTTGATGCTGTGTCTTTAATATTTCGGACTATTAAATTGTAATCGTGCAATAAATCTATCCCCGAAACGGAAAGTACCACTGTTTCATTATCAATAAGCAAAGTAGACCTGTTTATCGTTACATTTTGAACTATGAAATTAGTTTTAGTTTCAGCAACAGTTTTGTCTATAGCCTCTGAAAATCTTACTACAATATTCTTCTCATCTGCTCTTGCCCATAAAATAACCGGAGGTTGCTTATCAACCAGACCAATATTAGTTGCATCAGTTAAGCATAAAATCATTTTGCCATCGCTAAACACACAATTGTCAGGAATAAAATCACAATTGTTTCCTCCAAAAGTGTGAGTTGCTTTTTGCCATCGGCTTGCATCAAATGAATCAAAATCATCCTTCCATTGAAAACTAAAATTATTTGAGGAGCCATAACTTCCTGAACCAGGAGTATAAGAGAAATAGCTTACCCAATCATAAAAAGCAAAAGCTGGTAAAATTTTTGGATTCCATGTTCCAGCCCAAGATTCTGCCGTCGGATTCCAAATATTCATCATAATTTTTTGCTCGTGAGATAGAGTTAAAATATGATCGCCGGTCTGTCTATAAACTTCAACATTATCAATAAACCAGGCGACATAATCGGGTGTCCATTCAAAGGCATAGATATGATAATCTTGTGATGGATCAAAATTGACAAAGTTTGCCCTCACATGATTTGTCTGGCCAGGAGTTATAGCATTAAACTGAACACTATTATTATATCTGCCAAGTATTTCTAAGTCAATTTCATTCCATTTGGAAGATGCCCAGGGATCTGAGGGAGTGCCGTCAAAATAAGTAAAGAAAGAAGCGAGAGTCCCTTCTTTATTAGTAGCTTTGTATCTCGCTTCAATCCTTCCGTATAAGAAAGTATCTATTGTTCTGAGTTCTGCCCCCTTAAAGTCTTTAGCAGAATCTGTACTAGGAATAAATAAAAGAATATAAAAGAATATAATTG
>CAZRMA010000359.1:0-4418 GCA_964600655.1 uncultured Ignavibacteriaceae bacterium | reverse complement strand
CTAAAGAAGTTGTATTTGCAGTAAGGTCAAATGAAATTTTAAACGATATAACTTTAGAAGACGCTAAAAGGTTGGGTATAAATAAACTTTGCAAAGTAATTGAAAGCGGAAGCAGAATTGCCGGAACAGATTTGGATGAGTGCACAGCTGAGTTTTTAGATTTATATAAAAGCGCAGATATGGTAATAGCAAAAGGTCAGGGAAATTTTGAAACACTTTTAAGTGCAAATCGTTCAATTTATTTTTTGTTCAAAATTAAATGCCTCGTTATTTCTGAAATATGCGGTTATCCCGTCGGAACAGGATTATTGTACTTAAATAAATAGAAAAGGAAATCTTAAAAATGAAAAGATATGACATAATTATTATTGGTGGAGGACCTGCCGGGGTTACATGTGCTCTTTCAGCAAAAAACACTTATCCTGACAAAGAAATTGTTTTAATTCGAAAAGAATCTAAACCGATGATTCCATGTGGAATACCTTATGTTTTTTATACTCTAAACGCTGTAAGCGATAATATTCTGCCCGATGCACCGCTGATAGCTAATCAAATAGAAATTATAAATGATGAAGCAGTTGGAAGAACAGATCATAAAATTGTTCTCTCAAACGGGGGCGAAGTTGAATTTGAAAAACTTGTTATTGCAACCGGTTCAAAAGCAGTTATGCCAAAAATTGATGGGACAGATAAAGAGAATGTTTTTCTTGTCCGTAAAGACAAAGAATATCTAAAAAATCTAAAGGCCCGGATTCAGGAATCTGAAAAGATTTTAATCCTTGGCGGCGGTTATATCGGCGTCGAAGTTGCAGATGAATTGCTAAAAGCAAAAAAGAATGTTACGGTTGTTGAAATGGCGGATACACTGCTTCCAACTATGGATGAAGATTTCGGAAATAAAATAAAAGAAATTATTGAGAATGAAGGCGGCAAAGTAATTACCGGGAAAAGCATTCAAAAGATTCTCGGTAACGAAAAAGTTAATGCTGTTGAACTAAATAACGGGACAAAAATTGACTGTGATCTTTTAATTGTCTCGTGTGGTTACAAGCCTAACCTCGACTTAGCTGAAAAGATGGGCCTTACTTTCGAAGAAGGAAAAGGAATTTTAGTAGATGCTTATTTGCGCACTTCGCAAAAAGATATTTTTGCTATCGGCGATTGCGCTGCAAAATATGATTTCTTCACGGGAGAATTTTCAAACATTATGCTCGCTTCTACCGCTATGGCGGAAGGTCGGATAGTCGGCTCTAATCTTTATTCAATCAAAGTTATACGTCAATACGCCGGTGTTCTCGGTTCGTTTTCAACAAAAATTGGCGATACTGCATTTGCAGTATGTGGAATAATTGAGAAACGCGCAAAAGCTCGTTTGCTCGAATATACAGTCGGAATTGCCAAAGCTGTTGACCGTCATCCCGGCAAATTGCCCGGGGCTTCTGAGGTAACGGTGAAATTAATATTCTCGTCTTATTCCCATACTTTAATGGGCGCACAAATTATGGGCGGAAATTCCGTTGGTGAAATGATAAATATTATGTCCGTGATGATCTTAAACAAAATGACCGACATTGATATTAATAATTTGCAAATCGGCACACATCCTCTTTTAACAGCTTCGCCGATTGCTTATCCAATAATTAACGCAACTGTGGATGCAATTAAAAAATGGAATAAACTTCAGCTCGCATAATATTTAGACAGCATGAATGATGAAATCCTTTTTAGGAAAATAAGTGTAGTTCAATGTAAATAAAACAAAATAGTTGGAGATAAAAATGGAAACAATTGAAAATAAAACCGGAATCCCGTTAATTGGTGAAAAAATGCCAAGTTTAAAAGTTCAAACAACTCACGGTGTTAAAAATGTACCGGATGATTATAAAGGCAAATGGATAATTCTATTTAGTCATCCCGGAGATTTTACTCCTGTATGTACAACGGAATTCGTCGCCTTTGCCAAAAGAAATGATGAATTTAAAAGATTGAACACCGAATTAATAGGACTTTCCATCGACCAGGTCTTCTCTCATATTAAATGGGTTGAATGGATAAAAGATAATTTAAATGTACAAATACCTTTCCCTATTATTGCAGACGACATGGGAAATGTTGCCTTAAAACTTGGAATGATCCATCCTGGTAAAGGTACAAATACAGTACGCGCGGTTTTCATAATTGATCCGGAAGGATTTATACGCTTAATGCTTTATTATCCTCAGGAAATTGGCAGACAAGTAAATGAAATATTAAGAGCACTTAAAGCTTTACAAATTTCAGATAAGAATAAAGTTGCCATGCCTGAAAATTGGCCTAACAATGAATTAATTAAGGATAAAGTAATTATACCACCTCCAAAAGATTTTTTTGAAGCACAAAAAAGAATGAATCCTAAAGACGGATATGATTGGTGGTTTACTTATAAAGAACTTGAATTGACCAATTAAACTTTTGCTCCGCAACTATTTATTTTTTTATAGATTAGAAATCATTGATGAAGCTATTAAACAATGGTATTAATAATTTCTGCAAATAAATAACCATTATGCAACAGAGAACATTACAGAATACTAAACCTAACTTTCTAATAGGCAGGTTTGAGATAATCCTGTTAAAAAAAGATTCTTTTTCATCTTATTTTAATTTGTAATAAATGAATACATAAAATTTCGATCATAAATAATACAGGGAGAGTAAAAATGAAAACTGTTACTTTATTATTGCTCACATTCACAATATACTTTGGTTTTACGGTTTCTTTATTTTCTCAGGAAGCTGAAACACCTGAATGCTTTTTTAAATCTTCAAGCCTCCATTATTCTGCAAATGGGATGGAACATTGGTATTCTAAATCTCAAGGCGGACTCGAAACAATAACCGGAGTTCCTTATAACGACCTCGGCTGCAAAAATTGTCATACACCCTCTTGCGATGTGTGCCATAAAGCCGAAAAGGACGGGAAATTAGTTTACTCAAACGCAGCTGCTAAGAATCAAGATATGTGTCTGAAATGCCACGCTCGTGAAGCATCAATAATGAAAATTAATCAGAAAGCTAATACACCGGATGTCCACTTTGCAGCAGGCATGAAATGTATGGACTGTCATACTGCAAGAGAAATGCATGGGGACGGCATAAAATACATGTCAATGAAACAGCAAGGAGCGATGGATGCAAACTGTGAGCAATGTCATGAGAAAATTGCCAAAACAATCTCTCACAAAATTCACGGAAACAAACTCGATTGCAAAGCATGTCATGTGCAGCAGGTTGTAAGCTGTACAAACTGTCATTTTGAAACAATGGTAAAAGAAAACAAAAGAGTTGCAATTCCTGTTTCCGGATGGGAATTTCTAATGAACTATAATAATAAAGTAACTTCAGCTAATATGCAGACGTTTGTTGTTTCAGGCAATAAAACATTTATGATATTTGCACCACAATTTAGTCATTCGGTTTCTAAAGAAGGAAAGAAATGTGAAGCTTGCCATAATACAGCCAACGATAAGGAAATTAAAAAAGGATCAATAGATCTAACCTGGCTTGACAGCAATAAAGTAAATCAGAAATATGGAGTAATTCCAGTTGTTGATGGTGTTCAATATAATTCTGTATTCCAAAATTTTGCAAACGGAACCTGGACACCAATCTCTGATCCACAGCAGCCAAAGGTACAATATGTCAACTTTGGAACTCCTCTTAGCAAAGAACAATTAAACAAACTTTTAATTTCTCAGAAATCTAAAAATATTAAAAAGTGAAAAAGTATAAATAAGGAGAGAGCACTATGTCAAAAGAGGGTTTAATAAAAAGTTTAAAAGATGATTACCAACAACAAATATTAACCAGCGATTAACTTCAAAAAAGTTGTTATTGAAAGAGGCGTAAAATGAAAAATAAATTAGTTAATTGGTTCAAAACCAAAATTGAAACCCTTTGTGCAAAATTAGAAAAAAGTGTCCTTTCTAATAAATCACTAAAGTGTAAAGTAGTATTTGGCCCAGTTCGTTCGCGAAGACTTGGTATGGTACTGGGAATAAATAATATAAAACCCGGAGTGTGTTCTTATAATTGTATCTATTGTCCAAGCGGAAAAACTTCTTGCTGTTCTATCTGTACTCAAAATTGTCTATCGCCATATGAACTTTATATCTCGGTAAGAAACAAAATAAGTGAACTTAAAAGAAATGATAAACAAATTGAATATATCCTTTTTTCCGGCAGCGGTGATCCTTGTCTTGATTCTAATCTTTCGAAGGAGATTTCATTGCTTAGGGAATTTGGTTATAAAATTGCCGTATTCACAAACGCCGCACTTTTATGGAATGAAAATGTTCAACAAAATTTAATGTTCGCTGATTTCGTTTCATTGAAGATTGATACAGTTAATGAAGAAACATGGTTAAAAATAAATCGCC
>CAZRMA010000358.1:0-4431 GCA_964600655.1 uncultured Ignavibacteriaceae bacterium | reverse complement strand
GTATCCCTTACGTAAGTAACTAAAGACTCCTCGGAGATGACGAGGTTGATAGGCTGCAGGTATAAGTATGGTAACATATTCAGCCGAGCAGTACTAATAAGTCGTGAGACTTAACCATTTAATTTTTATTCACAATATATTTAATATTTTTTTGTAGCTCGCTCTTTCAGTCTTTCATTTATTTTTTAAATCCATTTAGATGCTGAAACTAATTCAGCGTAAGGTTTTAAATTTTGGTGGTTATAGCCAGGGTGTTACACCTCTTCCCATTTCGAACAGAGAAGTTAAGCCCCTGTACGCCGATGGTACTGCATGCGCAGGTGTGTGGGAGAGTAGGTAGCTGCCAAATTTATATTATAATCCCGATCATTTTTGATCGGGATTTTTTATTTTAAAATAAAATGAATTTACAGAATACATATTTACAGTAGAATAAAATCCAGTTCTTTTATATTATTTTTATTTGAAGGTTATTTTAATTATGATTTTTATTCTTTTTGCAGCCAGGCTAATACTATTCTTAAATCACTATAAGTAATTTCGGGGGGGACGCTTTCTTTTATTGAAGATAATCTTACCTCATCTAAATCTTTCGGAAAAAGTTCTGCGATTCTTTTTACTTCACTTTCCGGCATAACTTCATCTATACTAATCAAATTTTGACTTATTGCTTTTGCAAAATGAATTTTAATAGTGCTTTCCACAAGATTCCTTTCTTCTGCAATTTGCTGTACGTTTTTTCCTTGCCGCAAATAATAAACTGTTTCTTCAACAGTACTAAGTACTTTACCAAGAGCTGAAATTTTGATTTTTGAATACGAGCTTTTTATTTCTTTTGTTGTTTTGACAAATGATTTTCTTTTCTTCAAATAATCATCAAGCTCAAATCCATGTTTACAGTAATTAATTTTCTGTAATATATCTTCTACAATAAAACTAATAGCTTCAAGAAAACTATCCGCCTTCCTGGAAAGTTTTTTAGTAGCAAGAGATAAAGGATGATTATAAAAACTATCCCGCCATTTGATTATTTCGTTGTGAAAATAATTTGCACCGTCTTTAATTCTTTTTTGAAATTTTTCATCTTCTCCTTTTAAAGTTTTATCATTATTAAGCCGAATTATAATTTGTTTAAATTTTTCTGAGACTTCATATAGTTCATTTTGTTTTTCAATTAACTCTTGAATCCATAAAATCGTCTCAGCATTTATTTTATTTTGATTCTCCATAACAAATTCATTTAAAGCTTTAAGCTCATAATGCCAGCTTTCCCAGGTAAAAACCTTTTGCAATTCTTCAACAATAAATTCCTGTCTTGCTTCGGAGAATATTTGAACAAGATTGGTATTCCAGTTTTTCTTCTGCCATTCTATAAAATCTTTATGTGCCCCAAGAAAACTACTATAAATTGGTTTTTTAAGAATTAATCCTTCTAAAGAAGTACAACGGCTAAGAGCTACATATACCTGTCCAATTGCGAATGCTCTTTCAGCATCAATAATCATTTTATTGAAAGTTAAGCCCTGACTTTTATGAATAGTAATTGCCCAGGCAAGCCGCAGTGGGTATTGAATAAAACTGCCCAAAATTTCTTCATCGATTTCCAACGTATCTGGATTTAACTTATATTTTATATTTTGCCACTCGCTTTTCTTTACATAAATTTCTTCATATTCGTCATTACATTTTACTTTTATGCAGTCGCTATCAAGCTCTGTTACTACGCCTATCTTTCCATTAAAATATTGTTTCCCTTCTGTATCATTTTTTAGAAACATAACTTGAGCTCCGACTTTAAGCCTAAGTTCTTTTTCTGCCGGATAAGCATGTTCTGGAAATTCACCAATTATTTCAGCATGAAAGGATTGCGAACGAGTTGAGAGAACATCTAATTTTCTAATATTAATTTCATCAGACTGATAGTTGTGCGTTGTAAGAGTAATATAACCTTCATTTTCTCCCGGCATAAAATTTCTTCTAATTCGATCATTCAATAATTTAAAATTCTCTTCGGATATATCGTTGTTACGTATGCCGTTTAGAATTTCGATAAATTTATCATCCTTTTGCCGGAAAATTTCCTTTAATTCAATTATTATGGGAATATTATCCCTCAGAACAAAACTATCAAAGAAAAAAATAGAAGAATAAAAGTCCTGTAAAATTTTCCAATCTTCTCTTTTAATTACAGGGGGTAACTGGTAAAGATCACCAATAAATAAAACCTGGACTCCGCCAAAATGTTGATGAGGCCTTCTTCTTATAAAACGTAAAATCATATCTATTGCATCTACAGTATATGAAGCGACCATACTTGCTTCGTCGATTATTAACAATTCCATACTGCGCAGCAAATTTAACTTATCTTTGCTATAGTGAATCTTGGAAAGAAGGGGATGGTTATTAATTACAATGCCATTTTCTTGATTTAAGTCAGGCATTATTATTCCAAATGGAAGCTGAAACAAAGAATGAAGAGTAACACCTCGCGCGTTGATTGCGGCGACTCCGGTTGGCGCAGCAACGATGCTTTTCTTTAAAGAATTTTCTCGAAGATATTTGAGAAATGTTGTTTTCCCAGTTCCCGCTTTCCCGGTTAAAAAAATATTTAAATTCGTTTCATTAACAAAACGAAACGCAAGTTCAAATTCTTCGGTAAATTTAATTTTCATTACTTATTTCTTTTTGCTAAAATATCAAAATAAATATGCAAGCAAAAAGAATTGATGGAAAATTATTTTTTTACCGGAAAATAATCGGCATTTAATTTTTTTCTTTTCTATGCAGTGTATAGAATCAAGTATCGTAAATCAGGCATCAAGAAGGAATCTACTCCTTCTTAATCTCTACCCATTTTTTCTCAAGCTGTTCAAATTGTTTTTTATAATCATCATATAAATTATTTTGGCCCTGAGTTGGTGCAGCATCTGCTGTTTGAATTGAAGATGCTAACCCGGAAATTACTCGACTGACATTTGAAATTTCTGTTTCAAGTTTTTTAAGCTTTTCCATTGCTTCAGGCTTAACATTCCTGCCGCCAGTTTTAATTTCATTTTTAACATTCTCATATAACTCAACCGTACTGTTTAATGTTTTTTGAATTTGCTGAGCAAGAGCAAGCTGTTTAAGCAAATCATTATTACTAATATTTATTCTTGGGTCAAGCTTAATATTAAGCTCTCTTGAAAATTCATTTCCGTTTACGGTTAATACTACTTTGTACTTGCCTGGCATTACCAACGGGCCTAAAGGAATTACAGGCGTGCCTACTGTCCATACAGCGGCAATTGAGTAATTATATCTCAGAGCGTTAGGTCGTGGATATCTCAAATCCCACACAAACCTATGCATTCCGGCTTCCGTAGATAAATTTTCTTTTTTGCCAATCCATCTTTTATCAAAGTACCGAACTGCAGGAAGCTTTTCCGTTTTTTCATCGCTGGAATATTCGCGAATTAAATTTCCATAGGAATCATAGATTGACAGATTAATTGGACGGTTAACATTTTCATTTAAATAATAATCTATAATTGCTCCATCAGGAGGATTTTGCCCAAGAGGAGTTGAAGGGGGCCAGGGTGTATCACTATTAGTATTTCCTCGCATTCTCCATGCATCATTTGGCTGAAATAGAAAAACATTTTTCGATGTTAAATCTTCTGAAATTTGTCTAAGTGGTGATAGGTCATCTAAAATCCAAATTCCTCTTCCCTGTGTGGCGGCAATTAAATCGCCATGATGAACAAGCAAATCTCTAATTGAAGTAGTTGGAAAATTTAATTTTAAAGGCTGCCAGGTATTTCCATTATTAAATGAAACATAAATACTTTGATTAGTTCCGGCAAATAATAATCCTTCTTTTTCATTATCAGCACAGACAGCATTAACATATTCATCATTTGGCAGCCCATTAATTATTTTTGTCCATGTTTTACCATCATCTGTTGTTCTCAAAATTAAAGGAGAAAAGTCATCTAGCCTTCTTGTATTGACAGCAGCATAAGCAGTGTGAATGTCAAAAGGTGACGGTGAAATTTTATCAATTCTCGACCATAATGGAACTGAAGGCGGAGTGACATTTTTCCAGGTACTACAGTAATCCGTTGTCAGTTGAATTAGTCCATCATCTGTCCCAACCCAAATTACATTTTCAGAAATTGGAGAAGGCGCAATACTCCAGATGACTCCGAAGCCGCATTTTGCTGCTTGATCTAAATCAGGATATTTATTGCTTGTTGTGTCACCGGTGCTGCGACTTAAATCTGGACTAACAATATCCCAATTATTTCCGTCGTCGGTTGTTCTGAAAAGATATTGCGCACCAAAATATAAAGCCTGATTTCCAACATGAGAAAATTCTATTGGAGTTATCCAGGAATATCTATATTTAGTTTTAGGTGGAAATTCAGCATAGCTTGAATGAGGCCAGGG
>CAZRMA010000357.1:0-4450 GCA_964600655.1 uncultured Ignavibacteriaceae bacterium | reverse complement strand
AGGCAACAACTATTTTCATCTTAGCCACTTTCTCATCTCCTTTTTTATTTTATTAATAACTGCTGTTATCAGTCATCATTTTTTTAATTAAAGAAATAACTTCCGGAATATTTTTCACCGAACTAGGAATTATAAGAACCGTATCATCGCCGCCAACTGTTCCTAAAATATCAGGATTATTTAACCTATCAATATGATGCGCTACGCCTTGTGCTCTACCGGCTAAAGTTCTTATAACTATCAGCGATTCATTATGCTCGACACTTATAATTTCATAGCCAATTAATTTTGCAATTTGTCTACCTGATTCATGTGAATCGAACACATATCTTGTCCCTCCTTCAGAAAATATTCTGACAACTCCAAGTTCAGCAAAATCCCGGCTAAGTGTTGCTTGTGTAACTTGGATACTTTCTGCTTGAAGTAGTTTAACAAGCATTTCGTGAGAGGTGATATACCTGTTATTTAAGAGCTCTTTTATTCTACTTAACCTTTTTAATTTAGACGACATAATATTTATTCCGGTTTTTGATGATTATTATCTTCTGATACTTTAAGAATTACTTTTTTAAAATTTAAAAGAAAATTCATAATTTCTTTTTGAGTAATAATAAATGGAGGAAGAATTCGTACCACTGTATCCCCTGAAGTTCCTACCAAAACTTTTTCCTTAAGAAGTTCGCTGGCAATTTTCTTGCTCGAAATACCTTCTTTCAATTCAATTCCAATCATTAAACCTTTGCCCCGAATCTCTTTGATTTCCTCCAGATGCAACCCATGCAACGAATCCATTAAAGTAATGCCTAGCTTTGCATTATTTTCCAGTACTTTTTCATTTATCATCTCAACTACTTTATTTGCCGCAGCAATTGAGATCGGATTTCCGCCAAATGTAGAACCGTGATTGCCAGGACTTATAGCTTCAGCAATTTTTGATGAACAAATTGTAGCACCAATCGGGAAACCGTTGGCAAGCCCTTTGGCAGTAGTAACAATGTCAGGAATTATTTCTTCATGCTGATAAGCAAAATATTTTCCCGTCCTACCGTTTCCCGTTTGAATTTCATCAACAATTAAAAGTATATCTTTTTCATCGCATAAATTTCTTAGATCTTTCAAATAACCTTTATAGGGTACATTCACACCGCCTTCACCTTGAATTGGTTCAACTAATACGGCAACAGTTAGTTCGTTAACTTTACTTTCAATTGAAGCTATATCGCCGAATGGTACAAATGAAAATCCTTTTAACATTGGGGTAAAGCCTTCGTGAAGCTTCAATTGTCCGGTAGCAGATAGGCTTCCCATAGACCTGCCGTGAAATCCACCAAAAGCAGAAATTATTTGATATCTTCCATCTCCCCATTTTCTTGCAAACTTAATTGCAGCTTCCACAGCTTCTGTTCCTGAGTTACTAAAGAAAACCGAATCAAGCCCAGAAACTTGAGTAAGTTTATCTGCAAGATTTTTTTGAGGAGTTGATTCATATAAATTTGATAAATGCCAAAATTTATCGAGCTGCTCTCGTACCGCCGATTTTATTTGTTTGTTGTTATGGCCAAAACCATTAACAGCTATGCCGCAAAGAAAATCTAAATACCTATTATCGTCGATATCATAAAGATAGGAGCCATCCCCACGTACAAATTCTACCGGGAATCTGTTGTAAACATTAAGCAACATAGTGTAATTGTTTGTTTTCTTCTTCTGAACCAATGATCCAAGTTCCATTGAAGTCTTCATTATTTGTTATTGTTTGATGGTTTAATTTAGAGCCTATCCAGATTTTATTTATCCCTTTGTAAAGAAGGGTAGAACATGATTTTAATTTTGGAATCATTCCCCCTGTAATTTCGCCTGAGAGAATTCCATTTACAATTCCAGAAGTGTTGAGCTGTTTTTTTATTTCACCATTGATAATAACTCCGTCAATATCTGAAACAAATAAAACAGTATCTGCTTGAATAGCTGCGGCTAGTACTTCTGTAAAAATATCAGCGT
Source organism: uncultured Ignavibacteriaceae bacterium (assembly GCA_964600655.1). Taxonomy (GTDB): domain Bacteria; phylum Bacteroidota; class Ignavibacteria; order Ignavibacteriales; family Ignavibacteriaceae; genus CAVSWT01. Next base: position 2,449 of record CAZRMA010000357.1, on the reverse strand, counting down.
TAACATTAATTAGCTCACCATTTGAATCTTTGCAGACACTTGAGAAAACCGGTACTATTTTTTTAGATAAAATTTCTTCAATCCATTCTTTTGATCCTGTTAATTCCGGATAACCAACAAAGCCCAATTCATTATCAAATATTTTAGCTGTGAATGTATTTCTGTCTACGCCTGAAAATCCTGCTGCTTCAATTTCGCAAGAATTTAATTTGGCTGAAAGTTGTGTATTAATCAATCCTGCTTGAACGGCGGCAACTATTTTCATGTATTCTGAAGTTGTTACTCTTTGTCCGTCAATAAATTTTGTTTCCAAACCAATTTTGTCTGCCCATTCTGAAATAGTTTTCCCGGCTCCATGGACTAATACAACACTATCATAAACTTTATATAAATCTTTAATTAATTCTATCCATTTATTTGTTTCAATAAACTCGCTTATAGTTTTACCACTAATTTTTAATATTGCTGTTTTCATTTTTTCTCCATTATCAAGTTCTATAGTCAGCATTAATCCTGATGTATTCTTCTGTAAGATCGCATGTCCACCAGGTTGTGTCTTCTTTCCCCAGTCCTATATCGATATTAATAACAAACTCAGGCTGGGATAATATTTGTGAGGCTAATTCTTCATTCAATGTAAGACTAAAATTCGGTTGAAGTACGGATAAATTATTAAAGCTTATTGCAACTTTGTTCGGCTCTATATCAGCACCACTTTGTCCCGCCGCGCTCATAATTCTTCCCCAGTTTGCGTCTTCACCATATATAGCTGTTTTAACCAGCGAAGAATTTGCAATTGATTTTCCAATCAAATTTGCATCAATTTTAGATCTCGCATTTTTAACATTTACTGTCACCAGCTTTGTTGCTCCTTCGCCATCTGCTACTATTGATTTAGCCATTTGAATGCAGATCGCATTTAATGCTTCTATGAAGGAATCAAGATTTTCCGGTTCGTTAATGACTATTCCACTCGCTCCATTTGCCATGATAATGCACATATCATTTGTGCTGGTTTCACCGTCAACTGAAATTTTATTGAAGGAGGTATCGATTGCGTTTGTAAAAATATTTTTAAGAACAGCTTCATCTATAACTGCATCGGTTGTAAGGAAAGCTAACATAGTCGCCATGTTTGGAGCAATCATTCCGCTGCCTTTGCAGATTCCGCCAATATTTACTTCACCTTTATCTAACTTCACATTAACTGCAAATGATTTCATTTTTTTATCTGTAGTCATCATTGCTTCTGAGGCATCTAAGCCACCATCTTCAGAAAGGGAAGTGGATATTGTTTTGATCCCACTTAACATTGCATCCATCGGAAGCCTTTGCCCAATAACACCGGTTGATGAAATTAAGACTTCATCTTCCTTTAATCCTAAATTGTCAGCACAGCTTTTTTGCATTAATAAAGCATCGCTATAACCTTCATCTCCAGTGCAGGCATTAGCGTTTCCTGAATTGCATAAAATAGCTTTTACTTTTTTATGTGTATTAACAATTTCCTTCGTAATTAATAACGGTGCGGCTTTAACTTTATTTAAAGTGAAAGTTCCTGCTGTTATGCAGCTGCTGTCTGAATATATTAATGATAAATCCTTTTTCCTCTTTTTAATTCCACAGAATATTCCAGCAGCTTTAAACCCTTTGGCAGATGTAACCGAACCATTCTCAATAAACTGATACATTATTTTTCCCCCTTTCAAAAATGCCAAGCGATTCATCCCAGCCATAAAGTTTATTCAAGTTTTGGATTGCCTGGCCGGAAGCACCTTTAACTAGGTTATCAATTGCTGCTGTGATAATGACAGTCTTATTTGTTGCAGTTACGTTTATATCACAGAAATTTGATCCGGTTACCCATTTTAATTGCGGGGGCACATCTCTCATTCTTATAAAAGATGAATCTTCATAAAAAACCGTGTAAAGATTTTTTATAATCTGCTCATCAATATCATCTTTTAAATAAATTACAGAAGTCGAATAAATTCCAACGGCAATAGGCAATAAATGAGTTGTAAAAGAAAATGGAGAATCAAAACCTTTCTCATTTAGCAGCTGAAGAATTTCAGGTTCGTGTCTATGTTTTGTAACATTGTATGCTGAGATATTTCCGTCCATCTCAGACATAAGCAATTCGGTTTTAGCAGATTTTCCAGCACCGCTTGTACCTGAATATGAATTAACGCTAACTGAAATAATTTCGTCAGAAAAATTTGAAACTACTGGTAATAAAGATAAGAGAGCAGCAGTAGGGTAGCAGCCGGGATTTGCAATTAGATCAAATTTAGAATAATCTGTTTCTTTATAATCAGCTAATCCGTAAATCTTTTTTGTGAGTAAATCGGAAGCAGTGTGTTTTTGACCGTACCATTTTTCATATTTAACAGGATCTTTTAATCTAAAATCACCACCAAGATCAATAATTTTTTTCCCTCTATTTAAA
>CAZRMA010000356.1:0-4453 GCA_964600655.1 uncultured Ignavibacteriaceae bacterium | reverse complement strand
GTTTCATTGAAGATTGATACAGTTAATGAAGAAACATGGTTAAAAATAAATCGCCCGCATAGCAGATTAAATTACGATATAATTAAAAAAGGGATTGAACAATTTTCAAAAATTTTTGAAGGTACACTAACAACGGAAACAACTCTAATAAAAAATATTAATGATGACCCGGAGGAGATTCTACAACTAGGCAAGTATTTAAATACTCTTGCCTCTAAAGTTAATTATTTTATGACGCCGCGATATCCACCCGCAAAGAATTATGCCGTAAGTCCGGATGCGGAAACTCTTTCAAAGCTTTCAACCATAATAGAAGAAAATATCCCAAATTCTTTATTGCTGTGTTGCCCTGAGACGGAAGAATTTTTTGCAACAGATGATTTTGAAAATGAACTTTTAGGACTGCTTGCTCTTCATCCAGTAAATAAAAATGCGATAACAACATATGTAAAAACGAAAAACAAAATTGAAAAATTGAATGCATTAATATCAAATAAAATTATTAAGCAAATCGAATTTAACGGGGAAATATATTTTTCAATGAATTAAAATGTAATTCAGTATAATTGATAAGATTTAGCAAGATATAAATATGGCAGCGTAATTAGAAAGTTATCGTATTATTTTAATATAAGTGTTCAATTTTACTTTCGGCGTTACTATTAGGTTTAATTTTATTTGCTTTAGGATTTTAATAAAAAACAGATGGAGTGTCATCTATGTTAATGATAATTGGTACAGATGAAAATAATTTGGAAAGCCAAGTAGCTAAAAGATTCGGGCACGCAAATTATTTGATTTTATTCAACATGGAAACAAAAACCTTTAAATCATTTGCAAATAATAACGAAGGGCACAATCACGATAATCTTCAGGAATATTTGGATAAAGGAGTTCGTGTTTTTATTGTTGGTAACATTGGTCCGCACGCATTTGATATATTAAAATCCGGCGGATGTAAAATTTATTTAGCCCGCAAAATGAAAGCTGCCCAAGCAGTTGAATTATTTTCCAAAGGCGAATTGAAAGAATTAAATGAACCGACTGCTAAAAATAGTATAGGGCAGAGAAAGCACGAACATGAAAATGGAAACTAATAAAATTGCAGTTCCATCATTGGGTGAAACTGCTGATTCTTCAATTTGCAATAATTTCGGCCGCAGTCCATTTATTATTTTTTACGAAAAGGAGAGTAAAAAATATTATGCTTTAGAAAATACCGGTGCACGGCTTCAGGATGGTTCCGGATTAAAAGCCGCTGAATTAATAATACAAAATAAAGCAGATACTTTATTAACAATTGAATTGGGACAAAAAGCATATTCTGCTTTATCTACGGCACATGTGGAAATTCATCTGTTAAATTCGGGCGGCATTGTAAAATCCGCAATAAATAAATTTTTTAAAAAACAAAAACACAAAAAATAAATTTTACCATTTAATTAATATGTTAAAAATAAATATTTGCAGCTTTAATTAGGAAAAATTATGAATCAACAAAGCAATCAAAAATCCATTGAAGAAGAAAAAAGAATTGAAGAGACAATTACAAAAATCAAACACCGTATTGCTGTTTTCAGCGGTAAAGGCGGGGTTGGTAAAACCACAGTTAGTGTCAACCTTGCTTTCCGTTTTCAGATTGAAGGTTTCTCAACCGGAATTCTTGATGCCGATATTACAGGGCCCAACGTAGCAAAAATGTTAGGCGTAAACAGCGACTTAATATTTCTAAACGAAAGGATTGTTCCGTTTGAAAAGTACGGAGCTAAAATGATATCGATGGCAAGCATGTTAAAAAACGGTCAGCCTTTAATTTGGCGTGGACCTTTGCGGTCAAAAGTTATAAATCAATTTTTAGCCGATGTTGATTGGGGCGAACTTGATTATTTGATTGCCGATTTACCTCCTGGAACCGGAGATGAGATCTTATCCATCGCTCAGCAAATGAAACCCGACTGCGCGATTATTGTTACTACGCCGCAGGAAATTTCAGTAATAGACGCTGAGAGATCTGTAAATATGGCAAAGAAATTACAAATCCCTTTTATAGGCATTGTCGAAAATATGTCGGGATTTGTTTGCCCTCATTGCAGCGCGGTACTTAACATATTTGGCGAAGGCGGAGGGGAAAAATTAGCAGATGATTACTGCGTTCCGTTTCTTGGTTCAATTCCGATTGACATTGATGCCCGAATACTTGGTGATAAAGGAAAGCCTATCGTTCTGGAAAAACCGAATTGCGAAGTAACGAATGCTTTCAAGCAAATTGCAAACTTAATTGATGAGCATTTTAAAGAACCTGCTGATAAACAGGCAGTTAAAAATTTGCACACAGAATTAACATGATTGTGTTTGGTCCTATACCATCCCGCCGTCTGGGAAGAAGTCTGGGAATAAACAACATTCCTCCCAAAATCTGTACTTATTCCTGTGTTTATTGCCAATTGGGAACTACTGATTATATGTCCATAAAAAGAAGAGAATTTTTTTCACCAGAAAAAATTTATGATGAGGCTGCTGAAAAAATCTATCAATTAAAAAAGAAAGGTGAAATAATCGATTATTTAACATTTGTTCCCGATGGTGAACCAACTATGGATATTAATCTAGGGAAAACAATTGAAAAATTAAAAAAATTAAAAATTAAAATTGCTGTAATATCTAACGCATCACTGATTTGGATTAAAGAAGTTCAAAATGATTTGATGCAGGCAGATTGGGTCTCTGTTAAAATTGATTCTATTCTTGAAACAACCTGGAAGAGAATTAACAGGCCACACGGAATTCTAAGATTTAAAAAGATAATCCAGGGTATAGAAGAGTTTGCTGCTTCTTTCAAAGGCATATTGGCAACTGAAACAATGCTTATTAAAAATGTAAATGATAACCTTGAATCGATAATTAAAACAGCAGAACTAATAAAATATATAAATCCCGAAAAAGCATACATACTTGTTCCCACAAGACCTCCGGCTGAAGATTGGGTAGAAATACCGGATGAACAAAAATTAAATACAGCTTACCAGATTTTCAAAAATCTAAATATTAATACTGAGCTGTTAATTCAATACGAGGGGCTTGAATTCACTTATTCTTCAAATGCTGAAAAAGAATTATTAAGCATTCTCGCTGTTCATCCAATGCGAAAAGATGCTGTCGAAGAGTTTATCAAAAAGGCCAATAAAAATAATAACCTAATTTTATCTCTAATTGAATCTGAGACAATTAAGCAAGTTCGATATAACAACAATATTTATTATTTAAAAAATTTAAGTGGATAGACTATACTTTAATTAAATGAAACATAACATCAAGTTTAAAGCTTCGGAAGAAAATAAATTTCTAATAAAATGAAAATTGCTGTACCATCAACAGGAAAAACTTTGGAATCATTTGCAAGTAGTAATTTCGGTCGTTCCCCTTTTATTATAATTTATGATGACGAAACTAAGAAATACAATAGTTTTGAAAATATTGGGTTTAAAATTAATGATGGTTCAGGACTTAAGGCTGCAGAAATTATTATATTTAATAAGTTAAACATACTTTTAACCAAAGAAATTGGGCGCAAGGCATATTCTGTCTTGATGGCAGAACATATTGATATCAATATTTTAAGTTTAAGCTGTACTGTAAAATCTGCCATAAAAAAAAATATTAAAAAAAGGAGTTAACTTTGTATGTACCGACAAAAATATTTTTCACAAAAGGCGTTGGCAGACACAAAGATTATCTCAGTTCTTTTGAAGGGGCTCTGCGAAATGCCGGTATTGAAATTTGCAACCTTGTTACAGTAAGCAGCATATTTCCACCTGGCTGTAAAAAAGTTTCTCGCGAAGACGGTTTAAAAGAAATAAAACCTGGTCAAATTACTTTTGCCGTAATGGCGAGAAATTCTACTAACGAACCAAACCGTTTGATTGCTGCATCAATTGGGGCAGCGATACCTGCTGATAAATCTAATTACGGTTACTTATCAGAATATCATCCGTTTGGTGTAAAAGAAAAAATTGCCGGAGATTATTCTGAAGACCTTGCTGCTCAAATGCTTGCAACAACTCTTGGCGTCGAATTTAATACCGAAGCAGATTGGAATGAAAGAGAAGAAGTATTTAAAATGTCTGATAAAATTGTCAGAACTTTCAATATAACTCAAACAGCCGAAGGCGATCGGTACGGTTTATGGACTACGGTTATTGCTGTAGCGATTTTACTCCCGTAGTAATAAGTAAAAGAGATGGCATCTTTTATAAGATATTATCTTTAAAATTAATAAGGAGGAAAAATGGAAACATATTATATCGACCCTATTTCGCTATATAGGCTTCCATGGACAATGCCGGACAACGGAATTACATGGCTTGAACCGACGGCTCAATGCAACTTGAGTTGTTACGGCTGTTACAGAAAAAATGTTAAGAACTCCCACAAGCCGCTTGATGAAGTAAAACAC
>CAZRMA010000355.1:0-4456 GCA_964600655.1 uncultured Ignavibacteriaceae bacterium | reverse complement strand
GGGACCCAGTAGCCTTTATTTAATTTTTTCTTAAATTGCCCGTGGCCCGAATAATATATTAATAAATTATCATTGCTTGTAAGTGTATTAGTTAATTTTTCCAGTTCGTGAATTATATTATCTCTTGTTGCTTGTTTATCCAAAATTGTAATTACAGTATCCATCACATAGTCTTTTCTCAATTCATTAGCTACTCCCACAGCATCATTAACAGCATTTTTCAATGGCGGCCAGTACCCCTGGTAAGAATTTATCCCTATCACTAAGGCCACATATCTGCCAGCTGTTATAATCGATTTTAGTCTTCTTGTAACATAGAATGTATCCACACTAACATTATATTTCTTATCGACAGCCTTTACAACCAAGGGATTATCACCTTCGTGGAGATATACATTCAAACTAAATTTGCCGTCGGACTTTAAGGAAGTTTCGCGATCATTAATTGTTACATCTAGAATCCCACTTTGATCGATGGCCTGTCCGCTAACTAACACAACATCCGTTTTGCTTACTACTTTAATACCTCTTGAAACAGCAGGATTTGTAATTTTTATTATGGGTCCCGATAGATCCGGTGACCAATCTATAATAATATTTTTATCAGTTACATTTCCAAGTTTATCAAAGGCTGTTATGTTTATATTATTCTTACCATATGCTAATTCATAATTGAAATAGAAATCTTCGTTGCTCAATATTTCTGCTTTCTTATTATTGATCAGAATTTTATCAATCCCGTTATCAGATTTAATTGAGCCCCTTATTGTCAGCATTCTCTCATTTACCGATAGTTCATTCCCATTTTTAATTACCGGGTCCATTAATGTAATTTTTGGCTCGGCTGAGTTATAAAGGACAGTAAAATGAAAACCTGAATAATTCTTGTATTTGTCAAATGCTATCAGGTCAAATTGGTTAACTACTTTAGGAAGATCTATTCTTTCATTGAACTTATTCCCATTTGACAATTTTGTAATCGAACTATTGATAAATAGATTCACACTATCACTTTCATCCGTAACCTTTCCGCTTAGTGTGATATAATTCTGATTTACAACAATTGTATCGCCATTGTTAACCTTCGGAGATGAAAGAGCGATTACAGGTAGCGTTTTATCTACAATAATATTTTTTTTTAGTGGGATTAGCCTTCCTACGGGTGTAGTCCCTTTTAATTGAGCTATTGCAGCAGAATTAAAAATTACTAAAACAGATATTATTTTTATTATTTTCATTTTATTGCCCCTACTTATTTGCCTATTTTTGTTGGATGAGGAGGAGGACTAGGGAATGTAAATGTCGAAGATGAAGATGCTGATTCATTTTTCTTTCCTGTTAATAATAAAGCAGCTGCTCCACCTAAAACTGCACCCCCTACATATACATACCATTTAATACCACTGCTTTCTTCAATTTTATTTGCGAAGACTTCAAAATAATAGTCATCTGCAGTAAGACTACTTTCTTCCTGCTGACTTAAATTCCAGACTACCTGACGCAGTTTATTGGCATAATAACCCTCACCTATATCCCCTTCAGTTAACTTGGGAATAATGCTAAAATTCGGTACCGATTTTCTTTTCAATACAATCGATACATTATACTTAGCGGTAGAATCCCCCTTGAATTCATAATCAATTATTATTTTGTGTGATTGGATTTCAAACCTGGTATTTATATTATTTTGTGCATCACACTTAGGAGTAAATAAAATTAAAAACACTGCTGATGCTAACATTGAAATTTTTATTAGTTTCATAAGCCACTCTCTTAAATTACTATTTGTTAAATGGTTTAGGAATCTCAACCAAAATAGGCACCAATTCCTTACCTTTACTTTTTGCACTAAACTTTATTTCATTGCCGTCATTAAATTCGATATTTGTATTATCTACCTGGATATCTCCGATTGCCCCTTTCAATCTAGTTTCGATGTCACTATGATCTTTTTGGAGTTTAGAAATAATAGTATCAATATCCAGTTCTTTCTTTGAATAAAGGAAACAGTAGTATGATGGCCCTAATGACGAATCAATCATATTGAAATGATCCTCATCCGGGATAGCTACATCGTTTTGTTTATACGGAAGGTATGCGAGCATTCTTTCATTGTAAGGAAAAATCTTTGTAACATTATCAGTATTATCCAAACCAAGGGCATATACATAAGCAGGTTCACTGTTAGAGATCCTGAGTTCAAATAATGTGCCTGCTGGATATGAATTTTTCATTACGAAATATTTTCCATTAAAGTTGGATATCATATCATTACCCTTGCTATCCCTGAATCTTAATGAGCCTCTTAAATCCAGGCTATCAGAAGAATTATTTGATTTATCCAATACTTCAAAGGCAAAGGCACAAAATTTTTGAAAGTCATAATATCTTATCCAGGTAAAACCTTTATTTCCCCAATTTGTGCCCCAGCTATTCTCTACCTCGAAAGCACCGCCATATTTATTATCATCATAGCCTATTACAGTAATACCGTGACCCGGCATAGCAAGAAGCTTGTAATCACTACTATTGGGATTCCAAACTTTTTTGGCATTATTAAATGATAGTGGACAATTCAGAGCTATCACTACAGGTCTATTGTTAGAAATGCTTTTCTTTACATACATACTCTTGTTTTCTGTCCAGGAATTAGCAATTCTTCTGTATTCGATTATCTTATATTTGCTGGCGCGTATTTTGTCTTCTTTTGTTACTTCACGACTGCAGTCATAGCCAAATTTGTTTAACTTTACACAGCCTTCTTCCTTCAATACATCCAGTGCATCAATTAATGATGTACCGCCTGTACAATTGTTTCGTTTTCGAATCTGGTTGTATACGAAAGAAGGAGAAAATGCATTTGCATTTGTTTTAGAATGGTTCCATCCATTTTTAATTGCTTCAAGTATAGTCCTTGCAGAATAAGCTGTGCACCACCCAGAACAAGTCCCTAATAACCCCTGGTAACCCGGTGTTGGGGCATATTCTTTTAATGAATATTTAGGAGGAACATCGTGATAATCCCCTCTCATAAGCGGCGCTGCATATGGGCTGCTTGCATATAGAGAATCATTTATTATTAAGCCTCTTCCATATCCTTGCGAATAAGTGATCGCTTGAATAAAGATAAGACCTGCTACGGAAAGAAACCAAATATATTTCATAATAAATGCAGTAATTACCAATGATTAATAATAATATGCCATATTCATTCTAGACAAAAATTCGGCAAACATTTTTTTATATATTTCAACATTCGGTGCTAAACGGATTGCCTTGCTATATGCACTGAAAGCTCTAAAGTTAAGCTTGCTATTATCATAAAATTTAGCGCAGACAATTAGATTTAGAGCGGAAGTATCGCTCGCAAACATACGGTCTAAGATATTTATTGAATCTCTGATTGCATTCTCAGTAACCGGATCAGGAATCACTATATAATTTGTATCAGAAGATATATCTGGTTTGGAATAATCAGAAACTACCCATTTGTAATTTTCATTTTTGTTAAGATCGAACATGTTTAGGTTAACTGTTAATGAAGTATCTTTTAACACTTTCATATATAAAGTGACATCATTTGAATTGATTAATTTAACTGCATAGTTACTTGTGCCTGGATATGGGAACCATTGTAATGCCACACTTGAGTCAATGATCATCGATGATGAAGGCACTCCAATCATTATATTATCAGGCTTTACCCTCACAACACCCGCCCAGGATTTCATCTCATCTGCTTCTTCTTCGGCTTTCTTCAGTAAGACCATTAAATAATGAGCAAATTTGTCGTTTGAGGTTTTGTAATTACGCTTGATTAAATCTTTAATCTCACTAATGTTATAAATTCCCTTTTGGTTTATGTCGGTGCATAAACCTTTTGAATTTGCTATAGCTGCGTAGCCGTTATCCCCTATCCTAAGTTTGTAACCAAGAAATAATTTATCACCTGTTTTAACTTCACCCCATTGTTCAACACCATTTTTCTGAACTGATATTTCTCCCTGGGTTGCCAGCACAATGATGTAATCCTGCTGCGAAAATAAAAATTGGTCCCCTAAAAGAATTATTGCGAATAATACATATAAAAATATTTTCATAACGATATTTTTCTCTTAAGATTTTGAATTACCTTGGGGAATTTATGACTGAACTTATTTTTGAAGTATTTGCTTAAATTATCATACACATCTATAGCATCAATTATAAGCAATACCGATATCAATGTTAAAGTAAGACTGATTTTTAAATGCACATATAAGAAAATTTCCATAGACAGGAATAGAAGAAAGATCGATTCTATCATAATTACTAAGAGGCTAAATACATCGAATAAATCTTTTTTTTCATACTTAGCTTTTATTTTTGCTATCATAAGAACATTGATATAACAGATTAACATAGCAAGAAATAAATTTAACCAGTCGGGCATTGCAGCGATAAATTTATTATTAAT
>CAZRMA010000354.1:0-4460 GCA_964600655.1 uncultured Ignavibacteriaceae bacterium | reverse complement strand
ACTTTGCTTAAACTTTTAGTATGATGAAGTAAAGCGTTAACTAAAGTTCCGGTATAATTTGCGTATGCCGGATGAGCCACCATTCCAGCTGGTTTGTTTACAATTAATAAAAACTCATCTTCATAAATTATATTTAATGGGATTTCTTCAGGTTCTGCAAATTCGGGACGGGGAGTTATTGCATGCGATGCTTCTATAATATCATTTGGCTGAACCTGGTAACTTGATTTTACGATTTTACCATTTACAGTTACAAGGTTTGCATCGATTAATTTTTGTACTTTTGAGCGGGTGGCATTTTCGATTGAGTTTGTAAGAAATTTATCAAGCCGTTCTTTTTTCTTCCCGTCAGGAATTTCAAAGTGATATTTCTTTTCCTTTATCAGAGCTGTCATTATCTAAATTTTCATTAGAATTATTTTCTGCAATAACTGAGTTTGAAGCTACGGATTGAAGTTCAACTGCAGCCTCTTTAGATTCCTCTTTGCTTACTTTTCTATAAAAAAATATAAGCATTAAAACACCTATAGTTACGGCTGAATCTGCTATATTAAAAACAGGCCACCTGTCGTAACTTTTCCCAAGAATTGAAATATTAAAAAAATCGAAATCAAAAAAATCGACTACCCTTCCGTAAAACAAAGGGGCATAATGATAGAAGACTCCGTAAAAAACTCTATCAATTAAATTTCCAACAGCACCGCCTAAGATAAAAGCCAAGGAAACTCTAAAAATAAGAGGTTGTTTTCTGGCTACATAAATATAAATAATTAATGCAATGCTAGCGATAAGGGAAAAAATTGAAATCCATAATTTCCAATCTAATCCGGGATCAATTCCAAAAGCCATTCCCGGGTTTTCAACAAATGTAATCCTAAAGAAATCTCCGATGACATTAATTTTTTGTCCTTCGAACATTCCCTTGTAATTTAGATTTAAAAATGGAATTGAAAAGCCTTTAACAGCGAGCTTTGAAATTTGATCTGCAACGACTATTAAAAAAGAAACATATAATACTCTCACCCTAGTCCTTATTTTCTATCAGAATGGGCTCATAAGAAACAGCAGCATTGGTTTTTTGCAGCGCTTGTTTATGCTCTTTTCTAAAAGCTATAAGAAGTAATACCACACCGAAAGTTACTGCGACATCTGCAAAATTGAAAATATAATTGCCGAGAGTTCTATTGAATAGATAAAATCCGAATAACTTTATTTCAAAAAAATCTACAACTTTACCAAATAGAATAGGTGCATAGCCATAAAATACTCCGTAAAAAACCCGGTCGATTAAATTACCAAAAGCACCTCCAACTATCATAGCCAAAGGGATTCGAATCATTAAGCCTTTTTCGCGATTCATATATAAATAATAGAGCATTGCGAGAGAAGCTGCTATTGTAAAAATGGAAATTAATAACTTATATTCCCCGCCAAAGTCTATACCGAAAGCAATCCCGGGATTTTCAACAAAATTAATATTAAAAAAACTATCAAATATTTTAATTCTCTCTCCAATATTTAATCCGCTGAAATGAAGATTTAAAAACGGGATTGAAAATCCTTTAATCAGAAGCTTTGACGCCTGGTCAATAATTACAACAAAAAGTGAAACAAATAATACTTTCAAATTTTACTCATAGTTTAAAATCATCGTAGTAAAATAAATTATCATATTTTAAAATTAAATAGTAAAAATAATTACCTGCTTTTTTCTTGTCTTTGTTTTATTGGAAGACAAAGCTGACTGTGGGGAACAGCTTCTAATCTTGCTTTTGGAATCAATGGACAAGTATCGCAAAGATGCTGGGGCTCTTCAATACACTCAATACAAATACCATATGTCCCGGCTTCTATTCTTTTTAAAGCATCCTCAAGATAACCTAAAAATTTATTCTCTCTCTGAGCATATAGAAATGTTTTCTCTCTTTCCATTGCATCGGTACCTTGTTCAGCCATATGCAGTGAATATGGGGAATTTTCATTTATGTATTCGCCGGTGGTTGGATCAAGCATTTGATCTTTTAAATTTTGAAGCTGTTCAATAATTTCATCTCTTTTCTCAAGAATAACTTCTTTAAAATGATCAAGATCTTTTTTGCTGTATCCTTTAATTTTAGAAAGTGCTTTCGCTTTAACAGCAGCGGAATTTTCTTCTACTACGACTTCTTTTACTTTCTTAGTTCTTTTCGCCATGATCGGTTTCTTTTCCTTCTTTTTCTCCACAGGTTTCAAAATACTTTTCTTTTTAGCTGTTGTTTTTTTCACAACTGTTTTGGTCTTGCTTGCAGCGGCTTTTTTAACTGCGGGTTTCTTTGCTGCTTTAGTAGCAGAAGACTTTTTAGCAGTTGCTTTTTTAGCTGCCGGTTTAGCAGTAGATTTTTTTTTCGTTACTTTTGTAGTAGACTTTTTAGCCATTGTAATGGTCTCCTTGTAATTAGGGATTTACCTTTTCAATTTTAATAGTACAGTCCAGTTCTCCGATTTTCCAATCTTGTTTATTTTCCCCGTTAAAGTTTTCTATCTTTAAAACGTTATCAGCTAATGTTTCTGTTGATATATATGTTTTGAAGAAAGAAACAGCGTTCACCAACTTTTCACTTCCATTAAATTTAATTTTTATTCTATCAGTGACATCAAAACCAGAATCTTTTCTCATATTCTGAATCCTATTTACAAATTCTCTTGCTATTCCTTCAGCTACTAATTCATCATTCAATTCAGTATCAATTGCTACAGTAACGCCTTCTTCTGTTTCAACCACCCATCCGGAAATTTCAGAACTAATTATTTCAATATCAGCTTTAGTAATTTCAATTTTTTCATTTTGAATTTCTATTTCCACTGAATTACCGGACTCTAATCTTGCGATTTCGTTTTTTCCAAACCCTTTAATTGCATTAGCAACCGGGTTAACTTTTTTCCCAAACTTTGGCCCGATTGATTTAAAATTAGCTTTAGCAGATTTAGTGACAAATTCGGAACTATCATCCAAAGCCACAAGTTCCTTTATATTCACTTCCTCAAGTATAACGTCTTTCATTCCTGCCAAAGCTTCTTTCTGAGAACCTTCAACTACAACCGTAATTTTTTTAAGAGGCTGTCTGACCTTCAAATTATTTTTAGCCCGCATGGTTCTGGTAAGATAAACAACCTTTTGGGCAATTTCCATTTTAGCTTCAAGTTCTTCGTCTCTATATTCTGCCGGTGGAAATTGAGATAAATGAACAGATTCAAAATTTTCGTTATTTGTCACAGCATTTAAATTTTGATAAATCTCCTCAGAAATAAATGGGGCAAAAGGAGCCGTTAATTTAACAATCTTGATCAAACATTCATACAATGTTTGATAAGCCGCCAATTTATTTTCATTCATTTCCGACTTCCAAAAACGCCTTCTTGATCTTCTAACATACCAATTAGATAAATGATCAATCGTAAATGAGGAAACGGCACGGGCAGCTTTTGTAAGATCGTATTCATCCATCAACTGCTGATATTCAATAATAAGTGAGTTTAATTTTGAAATTATCCATCTGTCAATTTCAGGACGTTTTTCATATGGAACTAAACTTTCTTTAAATTCAAATTCATCAATGTTAGCGTATAGGACAAAAAATGAATAAGTATTTATCAATGTTCCAAAAAATTTCCTTTGAACTTCAACCAACCCCTCTTCATCAAAAAGGGTTGTGCGCCAGGGCGGACTGTTTGTTACCAAATACCATCTTGTTGCATCAGCTCCATATTTATCAAAAAGCATAAACGGATCAACCGTGTTACCTTTTGTTTTGGACATCTTCATTCCATTTTTATCGAGGATCAATTCATTTACAACAACATTTTTATAAGCTACATTATCAAACAACATTGTGGCAATAGCATGAAGAGTATAAAACCAGCCGCGGGTTTGGTCAATTCCTTCACAAATGTAATCGGCAGGGAAGAAATTATTTTCAAACCATTCCTTATTTTCAAAAGGATAATGATATTGAGCAAACGGCATTGAACCTGAATCAAACCAAACGTCAATCAGTTCGGGAGTACGTTTAAAAATTTTGCCGTTCTTTTCAAAAAGAACTTCATCAACATAAGGTTTGTGAAGATCTATTTCCTTTAACTCGGAAACAGGAATTTTCTTTCCGTCTTTTTCAACATAACCTTTTTTTAATTCTTCGATGCTTCCGACCGCGAATGAGTCTCCATCATCACTAACCCAAATCGGCAGTGGTGTTGCCCAAAATCTATCGCGGGATAAAGCCCAATCTTTATTTTCTTCAAGCCAGTTACCGAATCTACCGCTACCAACTTCTTTGGGATGCCAGTTGATTTTTTTATTTAGCTCAACCATTCTATCTGCAATTGAAGTTGTACGGATGAACCATGATTCTCGCGCATAATAAATTACAGGAACATTTTCATGCCGCCAGCTAAAAGGATAAGAGTGAGTAATCGTTTCTTTC
>CAZRMA010000353.1:0-4474 GCA_964600655.1 uncultured Ignavibacteriaceae bacterium | reverse complement strand
ATATCTTTTTAACATTTAAAGAGCTTTTCTTTCTTAAACAGAATAGGAATGTAAATCTTTATTTCAATACCATGATTGTGTTTTTTTTACTTACAT
This sequence comes from uncultured Ignavibacteriaceae bacterium, assembly GCA_964600655.1. GTDB lineage: Bacteria > Bacteroidota > Ignavibacteria > Ignavibacteriales > Ignavibacteriaceae > CAVSWT01. The sequence goes on along the minus strand of CAZRMA010000353.1, from coordinate 4,378 downwards.
CGTTCGCCACACTTTTTGATGAACTTGAAGGCTTTTCATTTTTAAAGAATACATTTTTTATTGTTTCAATCATTTTGATTTTTATAAATTCAATTAAAATTTCCTGGATAGCATTTATAGTTAAGAAGGAAAAAATTTATTTATTATTTCTTTCCATCGTAATTTCAGTTTTATTTTTATTGAATTTATTTGAAAGCTCAGGTGATAATGCAAGTAAACAAATTCTGACTGCATTTTCGCCAGTGCTTTCAGAGTTTATCTATATTATTTTCCTATACGGCGCCATTTATTTTGGAATCCTTTTTTTTACTACACTTTTTCATTTACCTACTGCTGAGGCTTTTGACAGAAAGGCTCAGGAAGTTTCTTCGCTTCAGTATTTCAGCAAGCTTGTTAACCAGGTTTTGGATTTTAAAGAACTTGTTGAGACTGTGACAGAGATAGCAGCAAAAGTTTGTAATGCAGATGCTTCTTGGATTTATTGGCAGGACAAAAACGAAACAAATATTCTGGCAAATAAGTATATCGGTTATGTTGATGCAGAGTTAATTACAAAAAATGTTTTGGATAAAAAAGATTTGTCAGGATTAATTAGCACAAAAGTCCTTAAGCTCGATAGAATTAATACTATTAATAATTTATCGGATAATTATACTCAAGCAGCTGTTTCTCAAATTAAAGCACATGACGAATTACGCGGCTATTTATTCATTGTGAAGAAAAACGTAAAAATATTTGATGATGAAGATAGGGAAGCAATAAATACATTTTCTGATTATGCTTCCATTGCCATTGAAAACAGCAGGCTCCTAAAGGAATCAATTGAAAAAGAAAGAATGGAAAAAGAACTTGATCTTGCTAGAGAAATTCAAAGAAAAATTTTACCTGCTGAAAATCCAAAATACGACAAACTAGATATATCAACTGTATTTATTCCGGCGTTTGAAGTAGGAGGCGATTATTATGACTTTTTTGAAATTGATAAAAACAATTTGGGTTTTATTATAGCTGATGTTTCTGGTAAGGGTATATCAGCCGCTTTTATAATGGCACAAATAAAAGGAATTTTTGAATCTCTTTCTAAAGAAATCGATAAGCCGAAAAATATTTTAATTAAAGCAAATAGAATTTTAAAGAGAACATTAGACCGCAAAACATTTATCAGTGCAGCGTTCGGAGTAATCGATTTTGAAAATGAAGTGCTTCATCTTGCTCGTGCCGGACATTGCCCAATTTTAATTTTAAGAAATGGTGCTGCAGAAAGTTTAAGGCCTTCAGGCATTGGATTAGGCTTAAATTTTGATCATCAGTTTGAGGATAATTTGGAAGAGATTCAAATTAAACTTAAACAAGACGATGTGCTCGTGCTGTATACTGATGGAATAACCGAGGCCAAGAATAATCTGCTTGAAGATTTTGGCGATATAAAATTTGAAAAAATTTTAATAGATTCCCACAATAAGACTGTGGATGAAATTACTGAAAAAGTAATCAGGGAAGTAACGTTATTTTCGAAAGACACTTCCCAGCACGATGATATCACTCTCGTAGTATTTAAATGGAAACAAAAAATTAATCTTGATGGAGAAAAAGAATGGCAGAGTTTAACACCTCAATTGCAGACAAAGGCGAAGTAAGCGTTGTTTATTTAAAAGGATATCTGGACGCACACACCGCCCCTCAATTGGAAAATGAATTTTCAACTTTAATTGATAGAGGCAGAAATAGGATCGTCGCAAATTTTAACGATCTTATATACATAAGCAGTGCTGGCCTTGGAGTGTTTATGGCTTTCATCGAAAACATTCGAGACAATAAAGGTGATATTAAACTTACCAATATGAACGATAAAGTTTTTAACATTTTCGATTTACTTGGTTTTCCTCTTTTGTATGAAATTTTTAACAAGGAAGAAGAGGCAATCCAAAAATTTAAAGAGACTAACAATCTTGAAAACAAATAGTCATACAACGAAAGAGAAAAAGCTTGTTATAAGCAGCCGCACTGAAAATTTATCGCCCATCAGGGAATTTATTCAGGAGACTGCCGTTGAAGCAGGAATGAAATCAAAATCCACTAACGATATGATGCTGGCTGTCGATGAAGCTTGTACTAATATTATTAAGCATGCTTACAAATCTTATCCGGAAGGAAAAATTATCATAACTATAAAGACCTTCCCCGAAAAGATAATAATTAAAATTACTGATTACGGAAATGCTTTTCATCCAGAAGTTATCCCTGAGCCTGATATACAAGAATATTATCGCCAAAAAAGAGTTGGCGGGTTAGGTATGTACCTAATGAAAACTTTGATGGATGAAGTTAAGTATATCTCAATACCAGGAAAATACAATCAAGTTTTATTAACTAAGAATTTAAATTCGTCCCATTAAAATGAATGAAGTAGATAACCTTAGATTTAAAAGAAATTTAACTGCTCTTGTAGAATTCAGCAGGATAATTAATTCCAGCTTAGATCTAAATTTTATATTGAATAATATTTTACTGACATGCATGGGGAAATTTTTTGCCACCAGAGGGTTAATTGCCTTAAAAGAAGAGGGAGAACTTAAATTAAAAATCTCTAAAGGAATTTCTGATGAATTAGCTAAAAAGTTCCCCTCAATAACTTCTTCAAATGGGAGCTTTAAAGAGAACAGTCTTTTTATTGATTTTGTTAATGAAGCAAATTTTCATGCCATTGAAAAAATTAATTCATCAGATGAATGTGTAGGAGTTATTTGTCTGGGTGAAAAATTAAATAAATCTTCTTACTCGGAAGATGACCTGGAATTTTTAAGAACAATATTAAACATTTCTGCTACAGCAGTTCAGAATTCAATTGTACTTAACAAACTCACAAAATTAAATAGAAAGCTAGATTCAAGATTGAATAGGTTGAATTCATTATTCGAATTGAGTAAGGAATTCGGTTTGTTTTCAGAATCAACTAAAGTTGCAAAGCTTTTAGTTTATTCTATCATCGGGCAGTTTTTAATTTCAAAATTTGCTGTGGTCAGCTTTAATGATAATAACATTGAGATATTGGAATCAAAAGTTCCCGAAGAAAAATTAATTCAAGCATTAAAAAAGTATGAGTATTTAAAGATTATTAACTCGTTAAAAAAAGATGAAATTAAACAGAATTATGAAGAATTATCTAAAATAGGATTTGAGTTAATTGTTCCCATGCAGCGTCAGGGAAATACTCGTGGTTTAATTTTATTGGGAAGAAGAATAAATAATTCTGATTATAATGAAAGTGATATTGAATTCATTTATTCAACCGGAAGTTTAGCAATAATCTCTTTGGAGAATCAAAAACTTTTTAAGGAAGCGTTAGAAAAACAGAAAATGGAAGAAGAGCTTGAAATTGCCCGTGATATTCAAAGGAATCTTTTACCAAGCTTTATTCCACAATTTAACTCATTTGAAATTGCCGGTGAAAATATTTCATCAAAACAAGTTGGCGGAGACTACTACGATATAATAAAGTTAAACGAAAATAATTTTTATGTTGCAATCGCCGATGTTTCCGGAAAGGGAGTTCCTGCTTCATTATTAATGGCAAACATTCAGGCTTTCTTAAAAATAATTTGCAGACAAGGAATTAAGATTGACGAAGCTACCGGAATAATGAATGATTTGATTACTGAAAATACTTCCGATGGTAGATTTATTACTTTTTTCTGGGGCATATTTGACGAGCCTAACAAAACCATGACTTATGTAAATGCAGGGCATAACCCACCTTTGTTGATTAGGGATAATAAAATAATTAAGCTGGATAAAGGGGGAATTATCTTTGGCGTAATGAAAACTTTTATACCGTATTCTTCTGAAGTAGTAAAACTGCAGGGGAATGATGTAATTATACTTTTTACCGATGGAATTACAGAGGCAATGAGTAAAAATCATGAAGAATTTTCAGATGAAAGGCTTGAGAGAATTGTGTTAAATCTTACAAGCAAATCTGCAGAAGAAATTTTAAATGCTATAAAAAAAGAAGTTCAAATTTATACTATGGGTGCACCTCAATCTGATGACTTGACTTTGGTAGTGATTAAGGTAAAATAAATATTTAATTTTAATTCAAATATTCACCATACTTTTTCCCGATTTAGTAGTCTAATTAAAGATGAATAAAATTAAGAAATTCATAGAGAATCATAGACAAAAATTAATAATAATTTTTACGTCTGTATTATTTTGTTTTTCCCTGGCAAGCATCATAATAACCGTAGATGTTAATGTGCAATCTAACGATGAATGTTATTGGATTCCTGAAAAAGTAAGTAGTTCAATTGATAGCGTTGCATTTAGATTTGAAAGAGTAAAAATAAACGGTGTTACATATAATGCCGGAATTAGGGAT
>CAZRMA010000352.1:0-4492 GCA_964600655.1 uncultured Ignavibacteriaceae bacterium | reverse complement strand
TGACAGCCGCGTTCATGGCTACTTGAAGAAAACCTCTGGTCTTCTAAGAAACTCCTGCATAGGATATTGTGATCTGTATTTAAATGCTTTACAAGACGAAGATTATTTTAATCCCTCCAATTTAAATAGAAAATCGGAATGCACTTTTTGAAGCATCTTAGGATCTTTTTCGGCTTTTTGCATTTTACTAATATCTGCAGCTAAATCTAGCCGGGGTATCTTTTTATCAACAGCATTATAAAGCGGAATAAATTTATTAATGAAATCAGAAAAATCATTTGTAGAAAAATTACGTGTTTCATATTTAGCTTCAAATTCATTAGTTGCATCAACAAGATTCCGGATTCCTTCAAGGTTCTTAATTTCTTTAACATTAACAAACAGTTCTTTCTGCCATAAAATATTCTGAAGAATATCTGCTAAGTCCCCATTACGCTTATCAAGCATGGATAAAAATGCATCCATTTTATGGTTATAGTTTCTATGTGCAACTATTGTTTTACCAAGGTCTTTAGATTTTACATTATTTATTAATGATTCCGTTGCAGTTAATATTTGAAAAGGATCTGCTCCTGAATTTTCTTTAATTAATTGTTTTGAAAATCTTGCCAATATATCAGAATGGTTTAATAAATAATTCATATAATTATCTTTATTAACATCACCTTTAATCAATAAGTCTTTCCCCTTATTCCCTTCATCCTTAGCTTCCGGCCAATTAAAAATTGCCCCGGTTCTATATAAATTCTGAATAAACAAACGAAAGTTTTCAAGTATAGTTTCTTTTAACGAACCGCTTTTAACTGCGATTGTAAATCCATTTATTGGCAAGTTCTGTTCAACCTCGGTGAATTCAACCCCAACTAGGCTATTTATATTTTTAAGGTCGGAAGATGAAGGAATTGTAAGCCCTAACCATCTGTTTTCTCCAGGCCTCATTTTTTTAAATATAACTTTATCCTTTTGAATCTCTATCATTTTATCATCAACGCCAGGAAAACCAAGGTTTGCTCTTTTAAATATTTTTACAAAACCGGGAGTAAGTCTATAATATAAGATTAAATCCCTAATATGAGTTGCAGCATTATGAATAATTGCATAATAGGTAGCAGAAGAACCTACGCCTGAGCCGGCGGAATCGGTATAAACACCCATGTTGCGCTGGGCTTTATTATTATCATATAATACGGATAAATCTGTTGTTGGCCAGCCGGGCGCTCTGCCCAATAATGTTGGAGTTACTACAGGATCATTGGTTGTTGATATTTCAACGGCTATACAAGTATGGGTAGATGTAGTTGCCGTCAATGTCCATTCATAACCGGATGTCATTGATTGAACTTGATCTGCTGCAGCAAAGGATAGAGTTGGATCAGCAGTTGTATTAGCATTCACGTAATTACTGCCTGTTCCAAATTCAGATTTTAGAAAATGCAAATTAACTGTTTCTGCTGAACCGCTGCCTTTTCTATGTACTCTGGCAAAAGCAAAGTTATTTCCGAGAGAGGAAATTTGAGGGTTTTGACTTTGAGGCTGATCATTAGAATTAAATCCACCCGGTGCATTTGACCTGCGGTTCCAAACATCGCTTGTTGCATAGAAGACAGGATGAGTTGATGGCTCTAATCCTATATCAAATGTTGAAGTATTATCGGTCCAATCCCGCACATAAAAATCTTGATCATTATCAATTTGCTGAATTTCAAAAAAGAAAGGATCAATGGAAACATTAACATCTGCTGTGTTGGCAAGATTTCGTAATTTATGTGTAGTGAAATTATTATTGCGCTGGTAAGTAACTCCCGAAGGGAAATTTGCGTTATCAGGTGTATTGTTGGCTGAAAAGATACCATAAAAATCTTTGCCCACTGCTTCAAGCCCGGCATAATCACCTAAGTAAGGGCTAAATGTACGTGCCGGTGTGTTAGATGGAGTTTGAGATAAAATATTATCGCTCCAATTTGTACCGCTATTAGTTGATTGCCTAAAGTGGGTTCTCCACTGCTGATTAGGAGAGGTCCCCGTAAGCTGTTGATAAAGAAATCCTACGACTCCTCTAATATTTACAGCTAGCTGCGGAATAGTTGCACTATTTATAGTTAACAAATCGGATGACCAATTGCTTCCTCCATTTGTTGATCTTCTAACATGGATTGTAATTGTATTTCCGGTTACACCTGAAGGCCTGTCTGTAAAAGCTATATATACAGTTTGGGAATTTCTCGGGTCAACAGCAATACTTAATCGATCTCCAATTCTGGCTTGCCCCATTGCTCCTCCGGTATTAAATGGCACTCTTAGATTAGGCGCAACAATCCTACCGGCCAATCCATCACCAGGATCAGTTAAATTTGTATAAGGGCTTGTCCCCTGTCCCCAATTATTATCACGAACCACAACAACATCAAAAGTATCAATCAAGAAAACTCCGCTTCCTAATGATGTAAAAAATCTAAACCTATCAAATATTGAATAGACTGTTCCATTAGGATGAATGGCAGAACGTATTGGCGGCCCATCTTGACCTACAGTTGTTCTTTTTTCAAGGACTATTGTATTAAAATTTGCCGGCGGTGCTGCAGTAGCACTATTTAATGATTGGTTAATTGCAGCTGTTTTAGAAGCAGATGTATTATAATTACTATTAAATCCGATATACGCATGATCTTTATTTACCTCTGAACCGCCCAACGGTGTTGCTATTTCGGTATAAGGCTGGTCATCGTTTTGGCTTGTAACCAGGTTATTCATGTTTCCCGTTCCTACATAATTACCCTTTCTTAAGATTTGAAGTTGAGGCTTGTCAGCTGCAAAATAACCACCTGTTAAAATACCTGAATAAAGAATATTATTTCTACTAAGTCCAACAGTGATGTCACCAGTCATACCATTCAAACTGGGGACAATATTATTTACTACCCAGCTATTTCCTCCATCTACAGAAATGAATACCGGTGCTGTTGCTGTTGCTCCTGTAGGGTTGGGAGTGAAGGCTGACGCAACTATAGTGTCCGGGTTGTTTGAATTAACTGCAAGGTGAGGTTCACTATCTTGATTTATTTCATTACTTAAAGCATTGGGAACTATATTCACTACTCTAATAGTTTGCGCTTCAAGTAAGTAGAAACTAATTAAAATCAATACTGATATATTTAGTATAAATTTCATTTTTACTTACCATTTTTTATTTTAATATTTTTTTAATCGCTTCTAACTTCGAACTCTCTTGAAAATCGAGCGGGTTTAGCAAAGTATAAGCTTCTTTTTGTCCCTGAACATCTGCATTCATTTTCAATAAAAAAATACCCTCTTTGCTTGGTGTAAATTTAGGTGCTTGATACCACTGAACATCAGTACTTGATGCAAAGTAAAATGTTATTCTATCTCCCTGCATATTTCCTTTTAGAATTTCATTTTTAATAATGATAGCTTTCTTTAACATAGGATCATGTTCTGAAATAAATATCTGTTTTTTAATCTCTGGATCCTCAATTTTTTCAACTTTACCGTAAACAATCAAATCAGCTATTTTAACTCTTGATTCTAAAGTTTTATTATCCTCTTCTTGTTGAAATTGTTTAATTTCTGCCTGAACTTGAGAAGTTTTAGAGGTATCGGGTTCAACAGAATTCATCAGTACGGCTAAACTATTTCCAAACAGCCAGGTCTTAGTAAAAAATATTCCGTAAAATCCTCTTTCTAATTTGGCCTGTTCCTCACGACCTAATAAAACGGTAATTTCCCGTCCTTCAAAATTTTCATGGCCCTTAGAAGCTTTCAGGACTTTATCCACTTTTACTATTGAGGCATTCTGATCTTTAACATAGACCGGCATTGTAGATGCAGATTGTTTAATTAGTTCGCCTGAAAAAATATAGTCCGATTTTTCATATCGTTTGAGGGTAATGTTTTCTGGCGGAGTACAAAGAATAGCAATAAAGATCATCCCAATGGATGAAATAAATATTATTAACTTTCTCATGTAAAATAACCTTTATTAATTTTTATGATCCGTTGCAAATAGGACACTTATTTATACCTGAAATATTCAAGATTAACACAGAAGTTAAATAACTTCAATCAGACACTTAAAAGAATTACGAGATAAAATAAAGAGTATATGGAAAATTATTGCCGGTGCTACTCGACAGAGTTAACGATATGTTTCTTCAGAAAAGAATCAGCAACCAAACTCAAAGATTCTCAACCTCATCGAGCAGGTACTAATTTATTATGTTTATAAATGTTATTAAAAATCAATCACAATGATTTCGTTGATAATATATAATTTCGAATTTGATAATTATGTGATAAGTATCATATATTAATTTAATTACTTCCTCTTGTATTTATTGCAGAAGTGGTGAGTTATTTTTCCGTAAAAAATCAGATTTAAAAGACTTTAGACGACAAATACTGCGGCGCCCGTTTAATGGTAATAATGCACCAGCAGTATATTCAATCTTTTCTGCCAACCTGGAAGGAAGTAAAG
>CAZRMA010000351.1:0-4493 GCA_964600655.1 uncultured Ignavibacteriaceae bacterium | reverse complement strand
CAAAATCTTTAGGTAACAACAATCGAGCAAGTATTAACTTAACAATCATACTTAACCCATTATCAATAATGAGTCCCAGGGAATTCCAAATAACACCACCAAATATTTTATGCTTTAATTTCAAGCTGAACCTTTATGATTATTTTAAGGCAGAAGTGAGAAGATTTTTTTCACTTTTCCCTCACCTTTTTTTGATACAAGACGTTTGAGCTTTTTTGCTTTTAATTTGTAAAAACGGAAAGTGCTTTTAAAGTAAATAACCGGGCTGCTTAATTTCGTAAGCTCTTCGTAATGAACACCTGTAAAACTTCCCCATTTCACATCAAACTGCTTTTTACCTTTAGGAATTTTAACAATAGGTTTATCCATAAAATTAAAATTTTCAGGAACACCGGCAAGATCATAACATTTCCAGAAGGAAGGTTTATCTGAATACTTATATAAAAATTCAAAATCTATTATGTAGATATCATGGTTTTTATCTATTAGAAAGTTAGATGGTTTGAAATCGAATAATGAATATCCTCTGTTGTAAATTTCTCTTAACAATTTTAAACATTTTTTTAACGTTCGAATTGAAATTCTATTGCCCAACGATTTACTTGCTTCAACATATGATGTTATAATATAGTTAGTACCTGTTTCCAATAAATCCGGAACTTCTTTTAAATCCTTAAAGGCTGTATATGCCTCTATTTCATTTGCTAAGAACATCTCACAATTTGGTTTAAATGTCTTTTTAATTGCTTTAGTCCTGTTGTATGTAATAAGCTCCACTTTAGCTCTTCTGGAATAACAAGATAAAACCTTTAGTACGGGAAATTGAGTCTCGAACATCTCTTTATACTTAATAATTTCTTCATAAATCTCATTTTCATCCAATCCTGCCAGCGAGAAATACTCCACTGCCTGTATTTCATTATCACTACTATGTACGCCATTACACCACTCGGTTTTATCGAAGAATTGCTTGTTCAGGAAATTTCGGATTTCATCTTTGCCTAGAATTCTTTTGTTTGTTAGACCGGGATGTTTTTTATAATGGGAAGTATCCGGTTTAATCGGGTATACATCATAAGCAACTATTAACGCAGCAGGCTCCCCCGCATTCGAAGGCCAGGGACCTTGATTCCAGTTTCCGCCTCTCACTTGTTTCGTAAATTCTTCCTTTACTGAACCTTCAATTTTTACGGTTTTAATTATTGTAAAACCCATTTTTTGAATAAACTTTTCGACCTCTTTTAGTAAACCTGTATTAATAATTTTTTCCCTAATGACAAAACATGCTGTGCCTTCAAATTTCTCAAGCAATTCTAATTGATGATGATGTAGCTCTTCAAGATATAATTTTAAATATTGATTATATAATGAGAGCTTATACTGAGTATCTAACGGGGGAACGTAACCCTTAGCTCCTAAATAATTATGTAACCCATCCAGAGTAAATTCATCTAAGTCAATATTTGCCTTTGCAGAGATGTATCTCAAATAATCCAAATAATCGTGATCAGGTTTTTCAGTGGGCTTCAAGTTATATTTTTTACCCGGTATCCCGGAATTTTCTCCTTTATGAAAAACCGCATGATAAGCGAGCAGATAAAAATAATTTTCCCAGGTAGGTATTTTGAATGTATTCTTAAAAAGTAGTGACTCATTCAAAGCTCGGTCTGCTAAGGAATATACATAATATGGCAAATATTTAAAATCTGAACCAGGGATCCCACTTTTTGAATAGATATCGAAGGGGATTATACCGGGTTGTCTATCAATTATTGAATGGACCTTTGTAAGATCATCATCATCTACTAACAAATCCACATCTTCATTTTCTTCAATGCTTGGCAAATTTTCGAACCAGCGCAAGATACAGTAAGATATATTTTTGTGATTTAACTCTTTAAAAAAATCTTCTAAATCAATTAAGGGAGAGAGATAATGTCTGGCAACTTTTCTAATTATTCTTCTTTTCTTTAATCCAATATATAAAGAAAATCTAAGCCTGCTCTTCAAATAATAAATACCATTAAATCTAGTTCGTTTGGCTAATAGGCTTTTGATTAAAAAGTAAATTATTGGGACAAGACTTAGCAAAGTAATTCTTTCAAAAAGGAATTTGGCTTCAGGAGTATTTTGTAATGCTCTTAATTCTTTCCAACCGGAAGCATTAAGTATAAGAATATCAGAAGAGTTTTTTCTAATAGCTCTTGTAAAATTCTTTCCCCCTAAGAAAATAGTTTTTCCCTCATTAAGGTTATTATTTTTAACTATTGTTAATAATTTGTTATTTTTGTTTTGATTCTTTTCGAAAAAGCTGTTTTTCGAACTAAATTCAATGATTCGAAATTCTTTATTTAGAAAATCAGATAGATTCTTCATAGAAATATTTTATTTGGTGCCAAGAAAATTGTTTCATTAATACTAAATCAGTCGACCGAATTTTAATAATCTTTCAGGAGTAATTAAATCTCAATGAAAAATTATACGAAATTAATTCACGGATAACTGGTAAAGAAATTATTATTGATTCCTCCGGAAATCCAGGAGGGTTATTAGCTCTTCTCTCATCAAATAATATCGTTTAGGAAGAATGATAAAAACCTGTCCCAATTTCTGTCGATAAATATTTTCAATCTCCAAAACCCCAGTTTTAATTTTCTGGTCAATTTTATACCAAAATATTTTTCAAGCAGTTTATACTTCCTGGATTTTTTAGGTGGTAAAACTTCTCCTCCCAATTCAAGTATTTTTTTATTATTTTCTTTAACAATATCAGGATGACCAGAATAGATTTTGTTGCTGAAGCTGTATAAATAATTACAACAAGCACTCCTTGTGATTTCACTATTTTCGAGACTTAACAAATTATCTACACACCTATAATGTGAGTATTTTAATGATTCAATTTTTTCCCTGGAAGCGCTGCCGCTGATACTTGAAAAGTTTCCCTTTCTATAATAGCAAATTGCTTTCGAATGAAATGAAACTAATTCACTACTGGCAATAACCCTGCAAAAATACTCTCCATCCTGGTCCCTTAATAAATTATCATTCCAAGGACCAGAGACTTCAGTTAATTTTCTACTGACTAACCATGTAATAGGGGGAAAATAACGTCCCTCGTTAAACCTGGTTACAATCCAATCAATGGATGTTAAAGTTTTCCATAAACCGTTTGGCTGAAACTTGGCTCTTCTTATATTATAATAAAAATACCCCCAAGCAGATGAATGCAACACTTTTGATTGTGGGTCCAAGTCACTTTCATTAAGTTGAATCTCTATCTTATGCGGATTAAGGATATCGTCTGAATCAAGCCATTGGATAAAATCACCCTGCGCAATCGACAAAGCTTTATTCCTTGCAACACATGCACCGCTATTCTTCTGGCTTAATACTTTTAATATTTTTGATTCATACATTTTTCCAATATTATAAGTTTCATCAGTAGAACCATCATCAACTACTATAATTTCCTTGTTTTTATAAGTTTGAGCAATTGCAGATTCAATCGTTGCTTTAATCCATCTCTCAGAATTATAGGCAGGTATTATTATAGAAACTAAAGGAACCATATTTATTAAATATTTCTTTTAATTTAAAATCAAATTAGTAATAGAATTATTTTTCATATATTAAAAAAAATAGATCCAAATTCTTCCATTATTTTGATTAAAAAAGTATTATTACTACTGAAAATAATTAAGACGGAAATAACCTGTTTTTGACACTGAATACAGAAATCCGTCAAACGAGGTTATATCTTTAATTATTTGAGAAATTGATCTTAAAATATTCGCTCTCATAATAATTTCAAGTTTGGATATTCCTTATCCATACTAAAATCAGCATCTGAATTAAACAATTACGAGCAAAACAAGTACCATAAAAATGGCTAAAAAACTCGTTTTTTCACACTATCCTCAATTCAATATTGTATCATCTTGAGAAACATGATTTCCCCTTGTAATTAAATTTACTAAATATTACAATTCTACGATAATCCGCTTCTTCTTACATAAAATTCAACTAGTAAGCGCTACAAAATGATTAGCATTAGAATGAGAGTACTCTAATTCAACTTTTCAAAGAGCATTATTTTGTCGTATGGAAAATAAAGAACATAAACACTTAAGCAAAAACAACGATATCAGATGTCAATATTATTAAAAGCTGGACAGAAAAGAAGTTATAGGCTAAACAGCGTAATTTACATAGATTAACACTCTATAGAGAAATAAATCGAGATTCAAGACATAGGTTCCCATGATATGATTTATTCTAATGCGTATGCTGAAAAGGAACATAAAGGTGTAATTGTAACTTTAGTAAAAAGGAAATCTAGCTTTATTTTGATAAGAAAATTTAGAAGTAAAAACTCTGCAACATTTTGCAACAGAAACAATACGTCTGTAATCCCCATATAAACCTTTGTATATTTTATTACTTCTGATAACGTAGTGGAATTTGCCAATCACGAATATATCTTCCAAAAG
>CAZRMA010000350.1:0-4501 GCA_964600655.1 uncultured Ignavibacteriaceae bacterium | reverse complement strand
AGCTTGCTTCAATAGGAAAAATTCATGAAGGGTTATTTAATGCTTTGATTGAAAAGGACAATTTCATTGAAAAGCAGCCACCCAAATCAACCGGAAGAGAATTATATGGGAAAGAATTTTTAGATGAATTATTATTAAAATTCTCATCAGTAAAAAAAGAAGACTGGCTGGCAACGGTTACAAAGTTTACAGCTTATGCAGTATGGCGCAATTATGATTTATTTATAAAAAACGAAACAAAAATCGAGGAGCTTTTTATCAGCGGCGGCGGAGCAAAAAATAAATTTTTAGTAAAGCAGTTAAAAAAATATTTTGGTAAAAAAGTTTTAATACAAAACGTAAACAAACTTGGAATTTCTCCGGATGCAAAAGAAGCAATTTGTTTTGCTGTTTTGGCGAATGAAACACTTAATGGCAATCCATCAAACATTCCAAGAGTAACAGGTGCAAGTAGAGAAACAATTTTGGGAAAGATTAGTTTGCCATGAAAATATTAATCACCGGCGGAAGCGGTTTATTGGGTCAATATTTAAATATCGAATTGTCAAAAGTCAATGAAATTCTTACGTTTTACTATTCAAATATTGGTAATTGCAAAGATTATAATTCAGCTAAAGTTGATATTACAAATCACGAAGCAGTAAATAAAATTTTATCTGATTTTAATCCGGAAATTGTAATTCATACAGCAGCAGTTTCTAATCCTAATATTGCTTCAAAATTATCAAGCAAAGAGGTTTACAGTATAAATGTAAACGCGACAAAAAATATTGCAGAACAATGTAAAAAGATTAATGCAAAATTAATTTATTCATCAACTGATTTAGTTTATGCCGGGTACCGCGGTTCAATGTTAGTTGAAGAAGGAAAACTAATTCCAATATCAATTTACGCCGAAACAAAATTAATGGGCGAAGTAAAAATCCAAGAGATTTTTGACAATTATTTAATTTTAAGAACTGCCTTAATGTATGGTTTTGGGTTAAACCATTCTAAATGTCACTTTCATGAAATGTATAACAATTTAGTAGAAGGAAAAACGGTCAAACTTTTTACAGATCAATTTAGAACACCATTAGCTTTACATGAAGCTGCTAGAATGATAACTGAATTAGTTGAAAAAGATATTAAAAAAGAGGTAATAAACTTTGGCGGCCCAGAAAGAGTTTCAAGATTTCAGCTTGGCGAAAAGCTTTGTGATATTGCTTCACTTGATAAAAATCTTCTTGTACCGATTTCAATGAATGATTTTCCGGATATGCCCCAAGTTGAAGATGTTTCGATGAATACTGAAAAGCTACAATCGTTTGGTATAAAGCAGAAAAGTATTGACGAATGCCTAAATCAAATGATCAAAAGTAAAAAGTGAAAATTTAATCGGTCACTGAAGGATCAGCTGCCCTCAATACAATTATGCCTGTATGCTTTTTTACTTTTGCAAGATAATCAGGCAGCGGCATAGAGGTTATTTGAACTTTTGAACCCACAATTGGTGCATGTAGAAAATGAATTCTTCCATCATCCATTTTAATTGCTATTCCAACATGACCAATATCCAAACCTTTTAAATTTGTAGTAATTGCAATTAAATCTCCGTTGTGAATTTTGCTTTCTATACCAGTGACTTTATCCTTGGGAATGTAATAATACTCCCTTTTATTAATTGCTGCTTCTTGTTTCTTTATGATTGGAATGAAGTTTGGGTTATCCTTTAGTTGAACATAAAATTTAGGATTTTCAGACATGAATCCAACATCAAATTTTATTGGTTCGCCGCCAATTTCTTTGGTCACATCTTTAACAATTCCTATATGGGTGTTATTATAAATCCAATCCGAAAAGTAATGAAGCCTAGAAGGATATTGATCTAACTTTCCATCTCTGTATCTAATTTTTTCCAGTTCATTTTCATAATCCTTAAAAGTAGTTTTGCCTTCTTTTATTAATCTTGAAAAAACCAAAGCGTTTTCTAAAAAAGTCGTACAGTCGAGCCCGGTTAAATTTATTACAAGCTGCTCTGTGTCTCCTTTTTCCAAAGTATGTGCGACATAATCGGTTCCTAGAAAGCTTTTGCCCACTGATGTAATAACATCACCGATTGGTTTATCAGCAAGATCCTTTGACACTGCCATTTCAAATTTTGATTTACAGACTTCAACATCTTTATCTGTATATATTTGAGCTTGAGTTAAAAATGATAGCAAAAAAACTGTAATAATTATTTTTTTTAACATGATAACTTTTCTTTTTTTATTTAAATTTTGACTTTTTCTTTTTGACCTTTGACTCTTAAATAATATCCTCTCCGCTAACATTAGCCGAAGAATACTCTTCAATCTGTCTTGCATGCGCTAGGTTCTCAAATCTTGCATAATCTTTAATGAAAGCTAAACGCACTTGCCCCGTTGGGCCGTTTCTTTGTTTGCCAACTATAATTTCAGCAACGCCTTCGTTTGAATCTCCATTTTCATTTTTCATTATCCCATAATATTCCGGACGATTTAAAAAGATTACAACATCAGCGTCCTGCTCAATAGAACCGGATTCACGAAGATCTGAAAGCTGCGGCCGTTTATCCGTTCTTGTTTCAACTGCTCTGTTTAACTGAGATAATGCAACCACGGGTATATTTAATTCTTTCGCAAGTGATTTAAGTGAACGGGAAATATGAGATATTTCTCTTTCACGACTTTCAGAGTTTGATGGTCCCTGCATAAGCTGCAGATAATCAATTATAATCATTCCAATATCATGTTCAGCTTTTAATCTTCTTGCCTTGGCTCGTATTTCAAGTACGGTCTGCGCCGGAGTATCATCGACGTACAATGGAGCTTCAATTAATTTGTGAGCATTCTTGCTTAGCTTAACTCCTTCTTCATGCGGGAGTTTTCCAGTTCTTACTAGATGTGCATTCAACCTGCCTTCGGCGCAAAGTAACCGGATTACCAATTGCATGGTGGACATTTCAAGACTGAAAATTCCAATTGGAACTTTATGTTCAATTGAGGCATTACGGGCAAGAGAAAGTGCGAGCGCAGTTTTACCCATAGATGGCCTGGCTGCAATAATAATTAAATCGGATTTCTGGAAACCGCCGAGCATTTCATCCAATTCATAAAATCCGGTCGGAACAGAAAACTTTTGACTTGTGTTTGAATGAATGGCTTCAATATATTCCAGCGCATCTCTAACTGCACGATCCATTCCCTGGTAAGATTTTTTTAAATGAGATTCAGTAATTTCAAATATTTTACTTTCCGCTACATCTAAAAGATCGAAAGCATCCTCCGTGCCTTCATAGGCAGAACGTGCTATTTCATGTGCACTGGTAATTAAACCACGTAAAATTTCTTTCTCTAAAATAATTTTAGCGTGATACTCAATATTTGCGGCGGAGGAAATATTCTGCGAAAGCTTACTTAAATAAACTGCCCCGCCAATCATTTCCGTTTGTTCTCTCTTTTTCAATTCTTCATATAAAGTAACAGTATCAATTGGTTCGCCGGATTCAAATAGATGAATCATTGCATCAAATATTAATTGATGTTCCTTTAAATAAAAGCTCTGTGTTTTTAAAAGCTCAATTGCTTTTGGAACAGCCTCATTTTCAATAAGCATTGCACCTAAAACTGAAGCTTCAATTTCCGGCGCAGAAGGCGGCTTCACATCAGCGGGAATAATTTTGTCTACGGCAGTGTATGTTTTTTTTGTTCTTGGCATTGATAAAAATCCCCGAAAGAATCGGGGTTTATTTCTGGAAATCTATTTTAATTACAATTGGAAAATAAAAAATATTAGGATAAAAAGAAGGTGTTAATAATTAAATGTTATCGTTACAAAAATAATAAATTTTAAAAGTCCATATTTTGAAGGGATTTAGGGAGTTTATCATTTCATCTCATCATATAATTGTCGGAATTTTTTTACATCTTCCCAGGTTGGCCGTTTCCAATTTGGATTGCGGAGTAAAGCAGCGGGATGATAAGTAACCATAACTTTTGCACCTTCAAATTCAAAAATTTGTCCACGCATTTTTGTGAGAGAATCCTTCTTTTTTAACACTCCTTGCGCGGCAGTTAATCCCACGCATAAAATCATTTTCGGTTTAATTAAAGCAATCTGTTTTTTTAAATAAGGAATACAAGCTTCCATTTCATCTGAATTTGGAGTTCTATTTGCCGGCGGACGGCTTTTAACAACATTGGCAATGTAAACTTCTTCGCGTGAAAAATTAATTGCTTTTAATATATCTGTAAGCAATTTCCCTGCACGGCCAACAAATGGCTCGCCTTGCTTGTCCTCTTCTGCCCCGGGGCCTTCGCCAACAACCATTACATCTGCATTTGGATTTCCCTTTCCAAAAACAAATTTATTTCTGTTTTGGTGAAGAGGGCATTTATTACAGGTATTTATCATTCCTTCAAGTTCGTCGAGTGATTTTGCTGATTTCCATTTTTCATCAAAAAAGTTTTCGGAAACATTCTCACTATATTCCGTTTTA
>CAZRMA010000349.1:0-4504 GCA_964600655.1 uncultured Ignavibacteriaceae bacterium | reverse complement strand
TATAAAAATTATTTTTATTTCTCCACTGTATTAAATTCCTTTTCAATCTTTCCATTTTTCAGCTCATCGGTTAAGCGATCTGCTTTGTAGATTTTTTTTAAGGCTTCAACTAAACCGGCAGAATGAACAGCAACACATCTATTTTCATCTTCTGTAAAAATAAAATCTCCCGGAAGGCTTTGTATATTGCCGTCAAATGCTAAACCTACTATTTGTGCTTTCTCGTTTATAACCGGGCTGCCGGAGTTGCCGCCGATAATATCATTTGTGGAAACAAAATTAAACGGCACATCAAGGTTAAAATCAGCCGGCGGGTTTACCCATCTTTTAGGAAGCTCAAACGGATCTTTTTTATCAAATGAATAATACCTGTCGTACAGCCCATAAAAAGTAGTAATTGGAGGAGCAACAGTTCCGTTATATGGAAAGCCTTTTATAACTCCATCCGAAATTCTTAAAGTAAAAGTTGCATCCGGCGGAATTGATGTACCGTAAACCGCAAACAAAGCTTTACCCAGTTCAGTGTTGTAAACCAATTCTTCTATTGCCAGTTGATTTGCTTTCTGCTGAAGATCGGCTTGAGGAATTTCCGTATTCAAAATAAAATAAATAAACGGGTCATCAGAATTTAATATCGCATCCGCACCTTTATTAACCAGCTCTTTAATTTTTTCTTCACTTGTTAAAAATGAATTTTGAACCATGTATTGAGCAGCCTGTTTAGCTGGTTTTCCGTCAGTTATTTTTTGAACAATTTTATTATCCTCCCCGAGATATTTAATCATCAATGAAACTTGCTTTCGCAGTAAAGTCATTTCATAATCTTCATCAAAATCGGCGGGGAAAAGATTTTGGATAGTTGAATCAAGCTCGTTTCCAATATAAAATTGATCGCGCTTGTCTTCCGGTTTTTTTAATTCTCTGGCTAATGAAATAACATCTGAAGCAATATAAAAATATTCTGAAGTTCTTTTTGAATTTAGAGTCATTACATATAGCTTATTAGAAATTTTTCTCATCTGAGCTTCAATACTATCAATCTGGTCCCAAAGTGATCCATATTTCTGATTAAGCTGTTTATCAGATTGAACAGCGTTTTTGAATTTATTTTCAAAATCCTTTTTCTTCTGCATTAAAACAGGATCACGCAGCCCGGCCAGCATCCCTTTATATGCTTTCAATGAATTCAAATACCGAAGCTGCTGTACTTCGTATTCTCCCTTTTGTTCCGGCTGGTCATTCACAAGTTTTGTATAAACTTCAACCATTCCATTCAGAAAATCAAGCATTCTTGGATAGCTGATGTCACGCATATATTCAAGCTGCGAAACCGTGCTAAGCCTATTTGTAGATCCGGGATTTCCAACAACGAAAACTGCTTCGCCCGGATTAGCACCATCTGGGCTCCACTTAAAATAGTTTTCTGTTTTTAACGGCCTGCCGTCGTCATAAACTCTGAAAAAAGAACAGTCAAGATCGTAGCGGGGATAAGTGAAATTATCGGGATCGCCGCCAAAATATCCCATTTGATGTTCGGGGCTAAATACAAGTCTTACATCCGAATATCTTTTATAGCCATAGAGAGAATATTTTGCGCCGTCATAAAGCGGAACAACTGAAACTTTTAATCCAGTACTATCCGATTCTTTTTTTTCTAAATCGCTTATTGCTTCATCTTCAATGGATAGTTTTTGATAATCAGTTTTAGCACTGTCAATTCTTGATTGTATTTCTTTAGTCACATCTTTTATTAGAACAAGCTGGTCAACATATAGTCCTGGAACGGGCCTTTCTTTATTAAGCGAATCGGCGTAAAAACCGTTGGTAAGTAAATCTTCACCTTTATTCTGAATGTCAACTACGCTTTCACGTGCGCAGTGATTATTTGTCATTACTAATCCATCTTCAGAAACAAATGAGGCCGAGCAATAATTTGCAAATCTTAATGCCGACATCCGTACATGGTCAAGCCATTTTTGCGTTGGTGTAAAATTATATTCTTGCTGAAAATAGTCTAGTGGAGGATATTCGAATGTCCACATTTTACCGGTATCATATTTACCGGCTTTAATAGTATCTAATTTTAACCAGCTGTAATTATTATTTATTGAAGAATTGGGTTTTGAAATTTCATTTGACGAGGTGCAGGCTGCAAAATAAACTAAGCTTAATATTGCCAGTTTGGTTAGAATAGAAGAAAAAGGATTTATTTTCATTAAAAAACTCTTCAAAATTGGTAGAATTTTATAAAATAAAAAACAAACTTAGTTTTTTAATTCTAGTTATAAAAGGGAAAATAAAGGTGATGAAGTGTGATGTATCCGATACATCCATTAGCTTTAACATTTTTTTATTGACAATAAAATTATGCTTACTTATTTTCTTTCTACAAAATTTCCAATCCCAACACACATAAAGTTAATGTGAAGACCAACATTATTATGTTTAGAACTCTGATTTACTTCTTATCTAATCGCAGAGTTACAAAAATATTTGTTCCTAAATAATTCTTCTCTCATTACCGCTATCGACTAATTATAAGTTTAACTGTAAACGCAGTTTACTTTGTATTTACGCATTATATGAAGTTTATGATGTGCGATGAAATGATAAATAGAATTAATTTACTAGACGAAAAATTAAACTGGACTAGCCGGAAAGTTAAATATTACACACGATTTTTCTTTCAATTCTTTCTCTCAAATTCCAATATCATTCAACCGTTTGTTTGCTGCAGAAACAATAAATCTCCTCCCATATCAAATTATCATGTCAATTAATAAACATTAACAAAAGATGTAATTAGTTATTAAAAAGATGAAAAGGAGTAATTTGTTATGGCAAAAACCAAGATAACTAAATCTTCATACAGACAAACTATAACGGGGGTTGTAAGCCTAAAAGAAATTAAAGAAGTTAATCCCGATCTCGAAATTAAAATTGCAATTTTGAGGGATTGTCAAATTTTGCAGTCGCAAGTTTTTCAATTAGCAAAAAATCAGAGAGAGATAAAATACAGTTTGTCATTTGAGAACGAAAATCAAAAACCAATGGGGGTAAGATTATTAGTAAGCCCGGATGTGCCTGATGAACAAGTGAGTGTTGTAGAAAGCCAGTCACAATGGGTTCCAGCTAAAGCGTTTGCAAAAGAATCCACTGCTAAGGTTCAATTGAGTTTACCTGCAAGACTTTATTTAACCTGGTTAAATTTTTGCAGAACTTACACTATAAGAGGACGCGTTATCTGCCGAAGATGGGCTTGGAATCCATTACTTCATAGATTTACAATTTGTGATGCACCTGTAAGGGGCGCACTTGTAAACGCTTATGATGTCGACCGTTTTTTGTGGCTCTACTTAAGAGATAAAGTCGGCTCCGCTTTTACAGATGTTAACGGCAACTTTGAAATTAAATTTAAATGGTGCTGCTGGTGGTGGTTCCCCTGGATAATAGATAGATGGCAAATTGATCCAAATATTTTAAAAAAAATAAAAGATCTCTTTGCACAAGTTCAATTTCCTTTTCCAATTCCTCTTCCCGATCCTGCGCCTGATTTTAATTTTTTCCAAAATTTAATTAGCAGCATAAATCAATCTAGCCCGCAAATTAGCGGATTAAATGAACAGTTAACTACTGAAAACTTTACCAGTCTTGGGGAACAGCTTGTTAAAATTTTACCTGCTTCGCCGGAATTAGAAAGATTGAAAATATGGCCCTGGTATCCATTATTCGACTGCAAGCCTGATATTGTTTTTAACGTAACCCAAGACTGCGGTCAGGGAGAACAAACAATTTATACTGAATTAAATACTCAAACCAGATGGGATATTGATACGGTATTGGATGGCGTAACTCTAATTGCAAATGACAATGCTTGCTGTGGTTCATTTTGCTGTGATGATCCATCAGACGAAGATTGCTTAATATTTCATGGGATAGGCTGCGGTGGTTATCCTATTGATCATATTGAACAAGACTTAACAAGCCCGTTATTGGGTTTTGCAAATCCTGGTTCTGCCGATAGGCCTTTCGGTGGGACAATTAGGGTTTTAGGTGTATTTGGAGATGGAAGTAATGTTGATTATTACAAGCTTCAGCGTAGAAGAATATCACCATCGCCTACTGGCTGGGAAGATTTAGCTGAAGAAGAGGTTGGATCATTTACGAGGGGACATTGGTTAGGTGTATTCCCATGGATTCAAAACGAAGTCGTAAAGCTTCTGCCTGTGGCAGGCGAAAACTTGCTGCGAACAGTTTCACGTTATCGAGAAGAACACCCGGAAGTTGATACATCAGCTGATCCATCAAATTCAGACTGGCTTACAAATTGGATAACTGCAAATTCTTCATCGCCTTTACCCGGTCTAGCAGACGGTGTGTACGAACTTCGCATAATTGGTTACAAATATGATGAAGCTAATGATCAGTTAATCAATCAACAAATTATGGCGCTTTGTCCACCTCCTGGCCAGGAAGTGGATCCATCAGCACATTCAACTTTTAG
>CAZRMA010000348.1:0-4505 GCA_964600655.1 uncultured Ignavibacteriaceae bacterium | reverse complement strand
CGAATTTCAGTGATCAATGTTCTGCTTTTATAAGTTCAGATATTAAAACTGCTCAACAGGAAAATATTAGTAAAGATAATATTGTTGCCGGACTCGTTTATTCAGTCTGTATGAACTATGTGAACCGTGTTAAAGGAAATAGAACTGTAGGCAAAAAGATTTTTATGCAGGGCGGTGTTTGTTACAATAAAGCTGTTCCAATTGCGATGGCTGCTTTAACAAACAAAGAAATTATTGTTCCTCCCGATCCCGGATTGATGGGGGCTTTTGGTGTCGCACTGGAAGTAAAAGAAAAAATTGATTTAGGATTAATGCAGCCCGGTGAATACTCTTTGGAAGATCTTGCTGAAAGAGAAGTAAGCTACAGAAAACCTTTTACTTGTGCTGGTGGAGCAGAAAAATGCGATTTAGCATGTTCAATAAACTTAATTGAAGTTGAAGGTAAAACTTATCCTTTTGGTGGAGCTTGCAATAAATATTACAACGTAATCAGCAAGACAAAAGTTGATGTTGATAAATATGATTTTGTAAAAAAACGTCAGCAACTGATGTTTGAAAAATATTCCCCTAAAATTAATCTGCCTGAGAATGCACAAACGGTTGGAATCAATCAATCATTTCACACGCATACTATTTATCCTTTGTATTATAATTTTTTCTCTCAGCTTGGTTTTAAGGTTTTACTTTCGGATAAAGTAAATGAAAAAGGTTTGGAAAGAGAAAATACTTCATTCTGTTATCCGGCACAGGTTTCTTTGGGTCTGTTTGCAGATTTAATTGAAAAAAATCCCGACTATTATTTTGTACCGGAAATTTTTGAAATGTATGTTGAGGACCCTCCTTCGAATGGAATGGGGCATCACCGCATTGATTCAAACTGTACTTGCGTGTTTGTAAGCGGTGAACCATTTTATCTTAAGCAGAGCTTTAAAGATTTAATTCCAAAAGAAAAGCTTATAACTCCATATTTCAATTTTGCTAACGGCTTTGAAAGAGAAGAAACAAAATTTATTGAAGTTGCAAAACAGTTAGGAGTTGAAGACGAAACAAAAATAAAAGATGCATTTCAGTTCGCTTTTAAAATGCAGGAAGATTTTCAAATTGAACTTTATGATTTGGGAAAATCATTTAAAGAATTTTTAAGCACACATCCTGATGAAATGGCTATTGTGCTTGTCGGCAGGCCTTATAATGCATTTACCGAACATGCAAATAAAGGAATTCCTAAAAAGTTTGCATCGAGAGGAGTTTTCGTTGTTCCTTATGATATGTTTGATTACCGCGATGAAATTATAGATGATGATCAATACTGGGAAGGCGGGAAGAAAATATTAAAAGCCGCAAAAATTATAAAAAATAATCCGCAGCTTTTTGCAACTTATATATCTAATTTTTCCTGCGGCCCTGATTCTATTCTAATAACAACATTCCGATCTTTAATGGGAACAAAACCTTCTCTGACTCTTGAACTTGATGGACATACTGCCGATGCAGGTATCAATACAAGAATTGATGCCGCACTTGATATAATCAAAAATTATAGAAGAGTTCAGTTAAAAATCAGCGACCCGGATTACAGTGATTTTAACCTTGCAAAAATAGTGTTTGGTTCAGATCAAGGGTATTTCATTTCATCTGACGGAGAAAAAATTCCTTTGTCTGATCCACGCATTGATGTTTTAATTCCTTCAATGGGTGACCTTGCTGCTCCAATGTTTGCTGCCGGACTTAGAAGCCAGGGATTCAATGCGATCGCAATGCCGGAAGGTAACCCGGAAATATTAAAGCACGGAAGAGCTGTTTCAAGCGGTAAAGAATGCTTGCCCCTTTTACTTTTGGTGGGCTCACTGCTGGATTATATTGAAAACAAATGGGATGGGAAACAATATATTGCTTTCTTTGTTGTTCAAGGCGGCGGTAATTGCAGGCTCGGCCAATACCCGGTTTTTATTCGTAACGTAATCAAAAGGAAAAAAATAAAAAACGTTGCAACTCTATCTTTAATGAATGATGATGGTTTTGCCGGTTTAGGGCCTAACTTCGCATTGAGGGGAATACAAACAATAATGGTTAGTGATGTTCTTGATGATATACGCTCTGGAATTATGGCACATGCTGAAAATCCGGATGAAGGATTAAAAATATTTTATGAAGAGTATGACAAGTTAAACATGGTTTTTGAAGAGAAGCCTGATAAAATTTATAAGGCTCTAAAGAAATTTGCGCATGAGATAAATAATAAAGTACCATCAAGAATTCCAATACATCATGCAAAATATATTGCACTTTGCGGTGAAATTTTTGTTAGACGGGATCATTTTTCACACAAGTGGCTGAACAAACATTTCGCCGAAAAAGGATTCATTCTGAAAGATGCGTACATAAGCGAATGGGTTTATTATATAGATTATCTTTTAAAGCAGAAGCTTATTGAACCGGACACATCATTTAAGAAAAAGCTGGAAAGATTGATCAGAGTAATTTATATGAGGATGGCAGAATATAAAATTAAAAAAGCTCTTTCAAGAACCGGTTATTATAAATTCAATTTGACAAATATTGATTCACTACTAAAAAGAAGCAGCCATATTATTCCCCCGGAATATAAAGGGGAACCTGGTTTAACACTTGGTGTAGCATTGCACGAGACAATTGATAAATACAGCGGAGTAATAAATCTCGGCCCGTTCGGCTGTATGCCTACAAGGTTTACAGAGTCATTAGCAGCCGATGAAATGAAAGTTGAAAATAAAATATCTGTTGAACAATTGATAAATAAAAATTACAAACTGCCGGAAATTTTTAACGGCAAAATGAACATTCCATTTTTAACAATTGAAACGGATGGAAATGTTTACCCCCAGGTGATTGAAGCAAGGCTCGAAACTTTTGCAATGCAGGCAGAAAGGGTTGCTGAATTAATGAAACAAGCAAAGTTGAATGGGTATGGAAAATTGTAAAATATTTAAATACTTCTCTTATCAAGCACAAAATTAATTTAAAAGAGTATTTTTTACTTTTCATCCAACCTTAGTATATTAAAATCCGACTTCACTAAAAAATAATTTAATAACTAACTAACTTCGGATTTTATAAATGAAGCTAAAGAATCATTATTTTTATTTAAGCTTATTAATATTTTCAATAATCTCTTCAAGTTTTTCTCAAACAATTCCTGAAAAAACATATGCTGGTATGAAGTGGAGGTTAGTTGGGCCTTATCGCGCTGGATGGGGAACTATGGCAGAGGGAATTCCTAATGAACCTAACACATTTTATTTTGGCGGAGCCGGCGGAGGCATTTGGAAAACAATTGATGCCGGAAGAACCTGGCAGCCGCTTATGCAAAATGAATCTGCTTCTGCTGTTGGAGCATTGGCAATAGCTCATTCAAATCCTAAAATAATTTATGTTGGAACCGGGCAGGTTGCGCTGCGTTATGATAACCTCGATGGAGATGGAGTATTTAAAACTACTGACGGCGGGAAAACCTGGATTAATGCTGGATTAAAAGACACAAAATATATTGGAAAAATTTTAGTTGACCCTCATGATCCAAATATAGTTTTAGTGGCTGCACTAGGACATATTTATGGTGACAACAAAGAGAGAGGTATTTATCTTACAACTGATGGCGGTAAAAATTGGAATCAAACTTTGTTTATTAATGATTCAACCGGTGCTGTTGATATGGCTTATGACATTAGTAAACCGAAAATTATTTATGCAGCACTATGGCAACTAAGATCCCGCCCCTGGCTTGATTATTTTCTTCCCCAAAGAGGAAATTCTTCAGGCATTTATAAAAGTTCAGACGGAGGACTGCATTGGACAAAATTAAATGGAACAGGTTTGCCAAAAGAACCAATGGGTCGAATAGGGCTTGCCGTAGGCCAAAAAACAAATGCGAAAATAGTTTACGCAACAATTGATGCAGCAAATGAAAAAAGCGGATTCTATTCTTCGAAGGATGGCGGGAATAAATGGAATTTAGTAAATACTGATTCGGAACTTGTAAGTTCATACTTTTCAAGAGTAACTGTTGATCCAACAAATCCCTTAACCGTTTATGTAATGGGAAGGTCAATTCAAAAATCTACCAATGGAGGAAAAACTTTTGAAGTATTTAAAGGCTCGCCAGGCGGCGATGATTATCATTACATGTGGATAAATCCAAAACTGCCTGATCATATGATAACTGCTTCTGATCAAGGGACAGTTGTTACAGTTAATAATGGTGACAGCTGGTCAAGCTGGTATAATCAGCCTACCGGACAATTTTATCATCTTGCTGCTGATGACCGCTTTCCTTATAGAATTTACAGCGGGCAACAGGACAATGGTAGTGTTGAAATACTAAGTCAAGGGCCTTACGGTGTAATTGAATTGCGCGACTGGCACCCCGTTGGTTCTGACGAAAGGGATTATGATATACCAAAACCCGGAAATCCAGATATAGTTTTTGGCAGCGGTTTGGGAGGAAGCTTGCATCGCTTCGATGAAAT